>NZ_VRVF01000033.1:0-53524 GCF_008040045.1 Methylobacterium sp. WL8
CGGGCGACAACGTGACCATGGACGTCACGCTGATCGTGCCGGTGGCCATGGAGGAGAAGCTGCGCTTCGCCATCCGCGAAGGCGGACGCACCGTCGGCGCCGGCGTCGTCGCCGCCATCAACGCGTAAGCTGCTCGAAGCGAGCGATTCGGCACGGCCGGCGGTCTCCGCCGGCCGTTTTGCGTCGCCGAGGCCGTGGAATCGGGTCCAAGCCCCGTCGTCACCGCCTCAAATCGGCGTTCCCTCAGCCGCGACGGCCCCGGAGCTTGACACGAGGCCTCCGGTTTACTTTCCTGATGCCCGCGGTCTCCGGCGGACCATCAGGAATGAACACCTCGATTAGGTTTCCGCGGCCGACGCGCCGTCTGCTGCTCGCCGCCGCCGCGAGCGCGATCCTGATCCGCCCGGCCTGCGCGGACGCCCTCAGCGACGGACGCTTCCGCGCCGAGGTGGCGGCCGTCCTGCGGGCGATGCTGCCCGGGGCCGAGATCCTCCCCGACCCCGATCCGAAGCAGATCCTGTTCGGCGGCAGCACGATCGCTCTGACCAACCTCTATCCGCGCGTCGCCCCGCTCGCCGGCGACGCGCGCCGGCGACTGATCGAGGCGCACCTCGCCACCGCGCTGAAGGCCGTGAACGCGCCGCCGTCGACCGGAGAGCCGAGTCTCGCGGCGGTACGCACGCAGCTGCGGGTGCAGCTTCTGCCGCGCGAAATTCTGCGGCAGGTGCCGGACCTCGCCACGCGGACCTTCTCCGAGACCCTGGTCGTGGCCTACGTCATCGATGGGACGGACCGGATGCGCTACCTGACCCGGTCGATGCTCGACGGGTGGGGCGTCGGCGCCGGGGCGATCCCGACCGCCATCGAGGCTCTGGCGCTGGCCAACCTCGCCGAGGCCTCGAAGGACGCCGCGTTCGCGCTCGCGGTCGCCGACGGCACGCCCATCTTCGTCATGACGAGCGAGGACGACAACTACGACGCCGCCCGCCTGATGCTGCCGAGCTATCTCGACAGGGTCCGGAGCGCGTTGAAGGCGGAGGCCGTCACCGTCGCGATCCCGACGCGCGACCTGCTCATGGCGTGGCCCGCCGACAGCAAGGCCCGCGCCGGCTTCGCCGCGTAGGTGCGCGACCGGCTGCGGAAGGGGCCCTACGGCCGCAGCGACGAGCTGTTCCACGCCGACGCCGCGGGATTGCGACCGCTGACGGCGGCCGAGCGCGCCGATCACGGCCGCTGACGCATTTCCCGCCCGGCCGGGCCTTGCATCCCGGCGCCCGATCGGGCATTGGGCGACACGATAGGAGTGTAGCTCAACTGGTCAGAGCGCCGGTCTCCAAAACCGGAGGTTGCGGGTTCGAGTCCCTCCACTCCTGCCAGTCTACAGCGCCTTCCAGCCACCAGCTGCTGCCCATCTCCCATTCCCGCGACGTGCCGCGGCTGTCGACAACCCCGACGACTTGCGCTAGAGCGGGCGCACTCCGAGATCGATGGCGGCTGTCGGTTCGGGCTCGTTCGAGCGAGCTTCCGAACCCGTCGTCATTCTCGAAACCCGGTTCCTGACGCCATGGCATCGAACGAAGCGACCAAGAAGGCCGATCCGGCGCGCGGCCCGGTCCGCGGCGCGGCCTCGCAGCCGCCGCAGCGCAACGCCCCGCCCGCCCGGCCCGCGCCGAAGCGCGTCGGCCCGCTGGATTTCCTCGGGCAGGTGCGCGACGAGGGCCGCAAGGTCACGTGGCCGACCCGCAAGGAGACCACGGTCACCACGATCATGGTGTTCGTGATGGTGGTGGTCGCGAGCCTGTTCTTCACGGTGGTGGATCAGGGCCTGCGCTACTTCGTCGGCCTGATCCTGGGTCTCTAGGACAACACACACCGCCTCGGGCCCCGGCCCGCCGCGAACGCTCAGGAGTCGATCAGAACCGTGTCGAAGCGCTGGTACATCGTCCACGCCTACTCGAATTTCGAGAACAAGGTCGCCCAGTCCATCAAGGATCAGGCGGCCCAGCGTGGGCTCATGGACCTCTTCGAGGAGGTGATGGTCCCGACCGAGAAGGTCGTCGAGGTCCGCCGCGGGCGCAAGGTCGACGCGGAGCGGAAGTTCTTCCCCGGCTACGTGCTGGTGAAGTGCGACCTCACCGACGAGGTCTACCACCTGATCAAGAACACCCCGAAGGTCACGGGCTTCCTCGGCGCCGACAAGTCGAAGCCGGTACCGATCCCGGATTCGGAAGCCGAGCGGATCAAGGGCCAGGTCGCCGAGGGCGTCGATCGTCCCAAGCCCTCGATCTCCTTCGAGATCGGCGAGACGGTCCGCGTCGCCGACGGTCCCTTCGCCTCGTTCAACGGCACCGTCGAGGAAGTCGACGAGAGCCGCTCGCGCCTGAAGGTCGCCGTGTCGATCTTCGGCCGCGCCACCCCGGTGGAACTCGAATACGCCCAGGTCGAGAAGGCCTGACGTAGAGCGGACGGAGGGCGGCGGAGAGGGCAGGGGCGACCCTTCTCCCCGCAGCTCGAACTTCGCCGATCACACGCGGAAGGCCCGCCCGGTTCGCCGCCGGGGTCCACGGTCCGCACCGCGACCTGCAACCGCCCGTCCGACCGAGCCTCAGGCAGCCCGGCGGCGCGCAATCATTTGGGAGCAGTCCCATGGCGAAGAAGATCACGGGCTACGTGAAGCTTCAAGTCCCGGCCGGCGCCGCCAACCCGTCGCCGCCGATCGGTCCCGCGCTCGGTCAGCGCGGCCTCAACATCATGGAATTCTGCAAGGCCTTCAATGCGAAGACCGCGCAGATCGAGAAGGGGACCCCGATCCCAGTCGTGATCACGGCCTATCAGGATCGCAGCTTCACCTTCGAGATGAAGCAGCCGCCGGTCACCTTCTTCCTGAAGAAGGCCGCGGGCCTGAAGATCGGCAAGAAGCCGGCCTCGGGCTCCAAGACCCCCGGCAAACCCGGCTCCAACGTCGGCAAGGTCTCCGAGGCGCAGCTTCGCGAGATCGCCGAGAAGAAGATGCCCGACCTGAACTGCGACTCGGTGGACGCCGCCGTCGCGATGATCCGTGGCTCCGCGCGGGCCATGGGCCTCGAAGTCACCGCGTAAGGGGAGGGCACCATGGCAAACGAAGGCAAGCGCATCCGCGCCGCCCGCGAGGGCATCGACCCGACCAAGCTCTATGGCATCGCCGAGGCGGTCGCGATGGTGAAGGCCAAGGCCAACGCCAAGTTCGACGAGACCGTCGAGGTCTCGATGAACCTCGGCGTCGACCCGCGCCACGCCGACCAGATGGTCCGCGGCGTCTGCAACCTGCCCAACGGCTCCGGCCGGACGGTGCGGGTGGCGGTGTTCGCCCGCGGCGCCAAGGCGGACGACGCCCGCGCGGCCGGCGCCGACATCGTCGGCGCCGAGGACCTCCTCGAGATCGTCCAGGGCGGCAAGATCGACTTCGATCGCTGCATCGCCACCCCGGACATGATGCCGCTCGTCGGTCGCCTCGGTAAGGTGCTCGGCCCCCGCGGCCTGATGCCGAACCCGAAGGTCGGCACCGTCACCATGGACGTGAAGTCCGCGGTCGCCGGCGCCAAGGGCGGCTCGGTCGAGTTCCGCGTCGAGAAGGCGGGCATCGTCCACGCCGGCATCGGCAAGGTCTCGTTCGACGAGCAGAAGCTCGTCGAGAACATCAAGGCGTTCGCCGACGCGGTGGCCAAGGCCAAGCCCGCCGGCTCCAAGGGCACCTACATCCAGCGCATCGCCGTCACCTCGACGATGGGCCCGGGCGTGAAGGTCGAGCCGGGCTCCGTCCTCGGCGCCTGATCCGTCCCGCACGAACGACGAAGCGCCCGGCCCCTGCGGCCGGGCGTTTTTCGTTTGAGTCCTCCCGCTGCGGGCCACCGATGACGTCTCACGTCGACATCCTGGCCAACCAGCGGAACGGAACGCTCTATACCGGTTCCACGACGGATCTCGCACGACGCGTCTGGGAGCATCGGACTGCAGTGACGCCCGGCTTCACCAAGACCTACGGCGTCGTGATGCTGGTCTGGTACGAGGATCATCCGCGCATCATCGACGCTCGGATTCGTGAGTACGCGATCAAGCGCTGGCGGCGAGCCTGGAAGCTGGCGCTGATCGAGGCGATGAACCCGGATCGGCGTGATCTGTATCTCGATCTCAATCAGTAGCCAGAGCCGCTGCGCGGCGCTTTCCAGGCTGGGTCCCGGATCGGGTTCCGCTTCGCTTCACCCGTCCGGGAAATCGGGTGCGCATGACTCGACCCTGGCAGCAAACCCTCGCCGTTTTCCTGGACGCCTGAAGCGTCAGCGAAAGGCGAGCCGGGACCCAGCACGAGAAGCGCCGCGGAGCGGCTCCATACCCGACATCACGATGCAGATTGCCGCAGCCAAGGGGGGCGCCATCGCCCGTGCCTGTGCTAAATAGACGGCATGCGATGCACCCTCCCCGTACAGACCAAGCGACGCATCCTATGCGTCTTCCCCGCCTACACGCCGTCCTTCGGGACGTTCTCCCACGCCTACCCGTTGATGGGCGGCGTGAAGGCCTTCATGCCGCCGCAGGGGCTCCTGCTGATCTCGGCCTACATGCCGGAAGGCTGGGAGTGCCGGTTCGTCGACGAGAACATCAAGCGCGCCACGCCTGAGGAGTTCGCCTGGGCCGACGCGGTGTTCGTGTCGGGCATGCACATCCAGGAGCCGCAGATCCACGAGATCGCCAAGCGCGCGCACGCCGCCGGCAAGGTGACGGTGCTCGGCGGCCCCTCGGTCTCGGGCGCCCCGGAGAAGTACCCAGACTTCGACTACCTCCACATGGGCGAGATCGGCGACGCCACGGACGAGCTGGTATCGATCCTCGACCGCGACCTGACGCGCCCCTCGGCCCAGGTTCGGCTCGAGACGAAGGAGCGGCTGCCGCTCTCCGACTTCCCGGCGCCGGCCTACGAGGCGGCTCCGTTGAAGCGCTACCTGATCGGCTCGCTGCAATTCTCGTCGGGCTGTCCGTACCGCTGCGAGTTCTGCGACATCCCGCAGCTCTACGGGCGCCAGCCGCGGCTGAAGAGCGCCGAGCAGATGTGCGCCGAGCTCGACGCGATCATCAGCCAGCCCGGCCACCCGGCGGTGGTCTACTTCGTCGACGACAACTTCATCGCCAACCGCAAGGCGACGCGGGACATGCTCCCGCACCTGGTGGCGTGGCAGAAGAAGAACGACTACCCGCTCCAGTTCGCCTGCGAGGCGACCCTGAACATGGCCAAGCAGCCCGAGATCCTCGAGCTGATGCGCCAGGCGAACTTCATGACCGTGTTCGTCGGCATCGAGACGCCGGAGGAGGACGCGCTCAAGGGCATCGACAAGACCCACAACGCCGCCGTGCCGATGTACGGCGCGATCGAGACGCTGAACTCCTACGGGCTCGAAGTGACCTCGGGCATCATCCTCGGCCTCGACACCGAATCGGACGCTTCCGAGCAGTACCTGATCGACTTCATCGACAAGTCGGGCATCCCCGTCCTGACGATCAACATTCTTCAGGCGCTGCCGAAGACTCCGCTCTGGGACCGGCTCGAGAAGGAGGGGCGGCTGCTCCACGACGCCAGCCTCGAATCGAACGTGCTGTTCAAGCGTCCGCACGACACCGTGGTGTCGAGCTGGCGCCGGGCCATCGCGCACGCCTACGAGCCGGAAATGATCTTCGAGCGCTTCAAGCACCAGTGCGCGACGACCTATCCCCACCGGATCAAGACGCCGACCAAGGGCAAGCTCACCTTCACCAACCTGCGCCGCGGGCTGATCCTCGGGTTCAACATCATCACCCGGGTCGGCATCTTCTCCGACTACCGCCGGCCGTTCTGGTCGGCGGCCGGCTACGCCCTGAAGCGCGGGCAGATCGAGGCGGTGTTCAACATGGGCTTCGTCGCCCACCACCTGATCCGCTTCACCCGCGAGGCCCTGCGCGGCGAGCACAACGCCTCGTTCTACGCGGCCAAGGCCGCCGAGGCGGAGGCCGCGCGGCAGCGCTCGTGGTGGGAGAACGCGCGCAAGCGCTTCGTGCCGGAGCGCGAGGCGGCCTAGGGCCGCGACGGCCGGCGCGGCGCGACCACGTCGGAAAAGTCGCGTTTCGGTACTTGGCAGGGCGCTTGCTTGGCTCTATACACCGCGCTCCACGCAATTTTCATGTTTGTTGATGGAGCCCGTCCGCCCGGGCGGGCTCCGTATCGAGACGCCGCCTGGGTGACCGGGCGTCGATGGCCGGCAGGACCTAAGGGGTGAAAACCTCTGAAGGCCGTGTCCGGCCATGTCCTGTCCGAGACTGCAGGTGCCGGTTCGCCGGCTTAATCCGCAAAGCCTGCACAGACGGGGAAGACCGCAGTTTCGAAGCGCCCGACCGATGAGGGACGGCGTGAAGGCATCGGTTTGAACCATCTCAGCCCTTAGGCATCGCACCCCTCGCGGGGGCGGCACCGGGGGACAGGGCCGTGAAGCGTCGTCCAGGACGTTTTCGGCTTAACCAAGGTCGAAGTTCCGTCCCGGGCGGCACGTGCAACCGGCGGACCCATTCTCGGGTTCCGCTCAAACCGGAGAGAGCCCCAGTGGACAGGACAGCAAAAGCTGATCTCGTCTCGACGCTCAACGGCGTGTTCGCAAAGAGCGCCGTCGTCGTCGTGGCCCACTACAAAGGCCTCACGGTCGCCGAGATGCAGAAGCTGCGTTCGCAGATGAAGCTGGCCGGCGCCACCGTGCAGGTCGCGAAGAACAGCCTCGCCAGCATCGCTCTCGATGGCACGGACGTCGCCTCCATCAAGCCCCTCCTGAAGGGCCCGACCCTGCTCGCCTATTCGAGCGATCCGGTCGCGGCCGCCAAGGTGGCGGTGGATTTCGCCAAGGCCAACGACAAGCTCGTGATCCTCGGCGGCGCCATGGGTGCGACCGCTCTGAACCCGGACGGCGTGAAGGCCCTCGCCTCGCTCCCGTCCCTCGACGAACTGCGCGCCAAGATCGTGGGCCTCGTCCAGGCTCCCGCGACCAAGATCGCTCAGGTCGTCAACGCGCCGGCGGCCAAGCTCGCCCGCGTGTTCGGAGCCTATGCCATCAAGGACGAGGCGGCCTGACGGTCGTTCACCCCTTTCAAACCCATCCCTTCACACCGATATCGTTAGAGGATCATCACCATGGCTGATCTTGCCAAGCTCGTTGACGACCTGTCGTCGCTGACCGTTCTCGAGGCCGCCGACCTCGCCAAGATGCTCGAAGAGAAGTGGGGCGTCTCGGCTGCCGCCGCCGTCGCCGTGGCCGCCGGCCCGGCCGCCGGTGCGGGCGCCGCCGCCGTCGAGGAGCAGACCGAGTTCACGGTCATGCTCGCCGCCGTCGGCGACAAGAAGATCGAGGTCATCAAGGAGGTCCGCGCGATCACCGGCCTCGGCCTCAAGGAAGCTAAGGACCTCGTCGAGGCGGCCCCGAAGGCCGTCAAGGAGTCCGTCACCAAGGACGAGGGCGAGAAGCTCAAGGCGCAGCTCGAGAAGGCCGGCGCCAAGGTCGAGCTCAAGTAAGTCGACGACGGGCCGCACCCGGCCCGTCACCCACGGCGGCTCTCTCGGGAGTCGACCGTGACCGCAGCCCGCGGGTGTTCGCACCCGCGGGCTGAGGCCGCTTCAAGCGGCCGGCGAACCCTGGAACGGGTTTCGGCTTGGCACAAGCCGCTGGGAACAGTCGATTCGGGTGGCGCGGTCCGGCGGGACGCGAGCCATGGCCCGGTGCGGGAGTTGGAAAAACTTCCCCGGGCGACCAGGACGCGAAGATGGTGGAGCGAGGTCACATGGCCAATACGCTGGTCGGTCGCAAGCGCATTCGGAAGTTCTTCGGCAAGATCAAGGAAGTCGCCGAGATGCCGAACCTCATCGAGGTTCAGAAGGCGTCCTACGACCAGTTCCTGATGATGCACGAGCCCGAGGGCGGTCGCGGCGACGAGGGCCTGCAGAGCGTGTTCCGGGGCGTATTCCCGATCTCGGACTTCTCCTCGACGGCGCTGCTCGAGTTCGTGCGCTACACCTTCGAGCAGCCGAAGTACGACGTCGACGAGTGCCGCCAGCGCGGCATCACCTTCGCGGCCCCGCTGAAGGTGACCCTGCGGCTGATCGTGTTCGATGTCGATCCCGACACGGCGGCGAAGTCGGTCAAGGACATCAAGGAGCAGGACGTCTACATGGGCGACATGCCCCTGATGACGGAGAACGGCACCTTCATCGTCAACGGCACCGAGCGCGTCATCGTCTCGCAGATGCACCGCTCGCCGGGCGTGTTCTTCGACCACGACAAGGGCAAGACCCACTCGTCGGGCAAGCTGCTGTTCGCCGCCCGCATCATCCCGTATCGCGGCTCCTGGCTCGACGTCGAGTTCGACGCCAAGGACATCGTGCACGTCCGCATCGACCGGAAGCGCAAGCTGCCGGTGACGTCGCTGCTCTATGCGCTCGGCCTGTCGGGCGAGGAGATCCTGTCCACCTTCTACAACAAGGTCGTCTACGACCGGGACGGCGCCGACTGGCGCGTGCCGTTCGACGCCGAGCGGCTGAAGGGCTTCAAGGCCTCGGTCGACATGATCGACGCCGATTCCGGCGAGGTCGTGCTCGAAACCGGTAAGAAGCTGAACGCCCGCAACGCCCGCCAGATCGCCGAGAAGGGCACCAAGTTCCTCAAGGCGACCGACGAGGACCTGGTCGGCCAGTACGTCGCCGAGGACCTCGTCGACGTGAAGACCGGCGAGATCTGGGCCGAGGCCGGCGAGGAGATCTCCGAGAAGCTGCTCAAGGCGCTGGAAGAGGTCGGCGTCGCCGAGATCCCGGTGCTCGACATCGACCACGTCAACATCGGCCCCTACATCCGCAACACGTTGGCCGTGGACAAGAACTCCGCTCGCGAGGGCGCGCTGTTCGACATCTACCGCGTCATGCGCCCGGGCGAGCCGCCGACGCTGGAGACGGCGGAAGCGATGTTCCACTCGCTGTTCTTCGACAGCGAGCGCTACGACCTGTCCGCCGTCGGCCGCGTGAAGATGAACATGCGCCTTGACCTCGATGCCGAGGACACCGTCCGCACCCTCCGCAAGGAGGACATGCTGTCGGTCGTCATGGCGCTCGTGGAGCTGCGCGACGGCAAGGGCGAGATCGACGACATCGACCACCTCGGCAACCGCCGCGTCCGGTCGGTCGGCGAGCTGATGGAGAACCAGTACCGCCTCGGCCTGCTCCGCATGGAGCGCGCCATCCGCGAGCGCATGAGCCAGGTCGACATCGACACGGTGATGCCGCAGGACCTCATCAACGCGAAGCCCGCGGCGGCCGCGGTGCGCGAGTTCTTCGGCTCGTCGCAGCTGTCCCAGTTCATGGACCAGACCAACCCGCTCTCCGAGGTGACGCACAAGCGCCGCCTCTCGGCGCTTGGCCCGGGCGGCCTGACCCGCGAGCGCGCCGGCTTCGAGGTGCGCGACGTGCACCCGACCCACTACGGCCGCATCTGCCCGATCGAGACGCCGGAAGGCCCGAACATCGGCCTGATCAACTCACTCGCCACCTTCGCGCGCGTGAACAAGTACGGCTTCATCGAGACCCCGTTCCGTCGGGTCAAGGACGGCGTCGTCACCAACGAGGTCTCGTACCTCTCCGCGATGGAGGAGGCGAAGTACTACGTCGCCCAGGCCAACGCGCAGATGGACGAGAACAAGAAGCTCACCGAGGAGCTGGTGGTCTGCCGCCGCGCCGGCGACGTGATCGTCGTCGGCCCCGAGCGCGTCGACCTGATGGACGTGTCGCCGAAGCAGCTCGTGTCGGTGGCCGCGGCGCTGATCCCGTTCCTCGAGAACGACGACGCCAACCGCGCGCTGATGGGTTCGAACATGCAGCGGCAGGCCGTGCCGCTGGTGCGCGCCGACGCGCCGTTCGTCGGCACCGGCATGGAGGCCGTGGTCGCCCGCGACTCGGGCGCCGCCATCGCCGCCCGCCGCTCCGGCATCGTCGACCAGGTGGACGCCACCCGTATCGTCATCCGGGCCACCGAGGAGGCCGACGCCACCAAGCCCGGCGTCGACATCTACCGCCTGCAGAAGTTCCAGCGCTCCAACCAGTCGACCTGCATCACGCAGAAGCCGCTGGTCCGCGTCGGAGAGCCGGTGAAGAAGGGCGAGATCATCGCCGACGGCCCGTCCACCGAGTTCGGCGAGCTCGCGCTCGGCCGCAACGTCCTCGTCGCGTTCATGCCGTGGAACGGGTACAACTTCGAGGACTCGATCCTGCTTTCCGAGCGGATCGTGAAGGATGACGTGTTCACCTCGATCCACATCGAGGAGTTCGAGGTGATGGCCCGCGACACCAAGCTGGGTCCGGAGGAGATCACCCGCGACATCCCGAACGTCTCGGAGGAGGCGCTCAAGAACCTCGACGAGGCCGGCATCGTCTACATTGGCGCCGAGGTGCATGCGGGCGACATCCTCGTCGGCAAGATCACGCCGAAGGGCGAGAGCCCGATGACGCCGGAGGAGAAACTCCTTCGCGCCATCTTCGGCGAGAAGGCGTCCGACGTGCGCGACACCTCGCTCCGGGTTCCCCCGGGCGTGACCGGCACGATCGTCGAGGTCCGGGTGTTCAACCGCCACGGCGTCGACAAGGACGAGCGCGCCCAGGCGATCGAGCGCGAGGAGATCGAGCGCCTCGCCAAGGACCGCGACGACGAGCAGGCGATCCTCGACCGCAACACCTACGCCCGCCTCTCCGGCGTGCTGATCGGCCAGGCGCCGATCGCCGGCCCGAAGGGGTTCAAGAAGGAGACCACGCTGACGCGTGAGCTCATCAACGAATACCCGCGCTCGCAATGGTGGCAGTTCGCCGTCGTCGAGGACCGTCTCATGACCGAGATGGAGGCGATGCAGAAGCAGTATGACGAGTCGAAGAAGCGCCTCGAGCAGCGCTTCCTCGACAAGGTCGAGAAGCTCCAGCGCGGCGACGAGTTGCCCCCCGGCGTGATGAAGATGGTCAAGGTCTTCGTCGCGGTGAAGCGCAAGATCCAGCCGGGCGACAAGATGGCCGGCCGCCACGGCAACAAGGGCGTGGTCTCTCGGATCGTGCCGATCGAGGACATGCCGTTCCTGGAAGACGGGACGCATGCAGACATCGTGCTCAACCCGCTCGGCGTGCCCTCGCGCATGAACGTCGGCCAGATCCTCGAGACCCACCTCGGCTGGGCCGCGGCGGGCTTGGGCCGCAAGGTCGGCAAGGCGGTCGACGCCTACCTGAAGAGCCAGGACATCGAGCCGCTGCGCGCCGAGATGCAGGCGATCTACTCCCCGTCGGAGCTGGAAGGCCTGTCGGACGAGGACATGGCCGAGGCCGCCAACAACGTGCGCCGCGGCGTGCCGATGGCGACCCCGGTGTTCAACGGCGCCAAGGAAGCCGACATCGAGACCATGCTGGAGATGGCCGGCCTCGACCGCTCGGCGCAGTCGACGCTCTATGACGGGCGCACCGGCGAGCCCTTCGACCGCAAGGTGACGATGGGCTACATCTACATGCTGAAGCTCCACCACCTCGTGGACGACAAGATCCACGCGCGCTCGATCGGCCCGTACTCGCTGGTCACCCAGCAGCCGCTCGGCGGAAAGGCGCAGTTCGGCGGGCAGCGCTTCGGCGAGATGGAGGTCTGGGCGCTGGAGGCCTACGGTGCGGCCTACACGCTGCAGGAGATGCTGACGGTGAAGTCGGACGACGTGGCCGGCCGCACCAAGGTCTACGAGGCGATCGTCCGCGGCGACGACACCTTCGAGGCCGGCATCCCCGAGAGCTTCAACGTGCTGGTGAAGGAGATGCGGTCGCTCGGCCTCAACGTCGAGCTGACCTCGTCCAAGAAGGCCGCCAACGACGCCCTCGAGCCGCCCGCCGACGCGGCCGAGTAATCGGACGCCTCGTCGAGCGAAGTGGAAGCCGGTTCGCGTGAAGACGATGCGGACCACGAAGGACACGACACCTCCCGTGCCGGCAGCGATGCCGGCACGGTTCGAGCGGGGAGGGGCGGAGCCTCCGGACGGGCCGACGGCCAGCGGCGCCCCGACGGGCGCGGCGCCGAGTTGATTTCAAGACGCGGACGGCGCCGGCGCAGGGCGCGCGTTCCCGTCAAGCAAGGAGCGGATCATGAACCAAGAGGTCATGAACCTTTTCAACCAGCAGGCTCAGCCCCAGAGCTTCGACCAGATCAAGATCTCGATCTCCAGCCCCGAAAAGATCCTCTCGTGGTCTTACGGCGAGATCAAGAAGCCCGAGACGATCAACTACCGGACGTTCAAGCCGGAGCGTGACGGCCTGTTCTGCGCCCGCATCTTCGGGCCGATCAAGGACTACGAATGCTTGTGCGGCAAGTACAAGCGCATGAAGTACAAGGGCGTCATCTGCGAGAAGTGCGGCGTCGAGGTCACCCTCGCGCGCGTCCGGCGCGACCGCATGGGCCATATCGAGCTCGCCGCCCCCGTCGCACACATCTGGTTCTTGAAGTCGCTGCCGAGCCGCATCGGCCTGCTGCTCGACATGCCGCTCAAGGATCTCGAGCGGATCCTCTACTTCGAGTCCTACTGCGTCATCGAGCCGGGCCTCACCCCTCTCAAGGAGCGTCAGCTCCTGTCGGAGGAGGAGTACCTGCGCGCCCAGGAGGAGTACGGCGAGGATTCGTTCACGGCGATGATCGGCGCCGAGGCGATCCGCCGGATCCTCCAGGAGCTCGACCTCGACGGCATCGCCGACGCGCTGCGCGAGGAGATCGCGACCACCACCTCCGAGCTGAAGCCCAAGAAGCTCTTGAAGCGCCTCAAGATCATCGAGGCGTTCCAGATGTCGGGCAACAAGCCCGAGTGGATGATCCTGACCGTCGTCCCCGTGATCCCGCCGGACCTGCGTCCGCTGGTTCCGCTCGACGGCGGCCGCTTCGCCACGTCGGACCTGAACGACCTCTACCGCCGCGTGATCAACCGCAACAACCGCCTCAAGCGGCTGATCGAGCTTCGCGCGCCCGACATCATCATCCGCAACGAGAAGCGGATGCTGCAGGAGGCCGTCGACGCGCTGTTCGACAACGGCCGCCGCGGCCGGGTCATCACCGGCGCCAACAAGCGTCCGCTGAAGTCGCTCGCCGACATGCTCAAGGGCAAGCAGGGCCGCTTCCGCCAGAACCTGCTCGGCAAGCGCGTCGACTACTCCGGTCGCTCGGTCATCGTGGTCGGCCCCGAGCTGAAGCTGCACCAGTGCGGCCTGCCGAAGAAGATGGCGCTCGAGCTGTTCAAGCCCTTCATCTACGCGCGCCTCGACGCCAAGGGCTTCTCGGCCACCGTCAAGCAGGCGAAGAAGCTCGTCGAGAAGGAGAAGCCCGAGGTCTGGGACATCCTCGACGAGGTGATCCGCGAGCATCCCGTGATGCTCAACCGCGCGCCGACGCTTCACCGCCTCGGCATCCAGGCGTTCGAGCCGAAGCTGATCGAGGGCAAGGCGATCCAGCTGCACCCGCTGGTCTGCGCCGCGTTCAACGCCGACTTCGACGGCGACCAGATGGCCGTGCACGTTCCCCTGAGCCTCGAGGCTCAGCTGGAGGCGCGCGTCCTGATGATGTCGACCAACAACATCCTGCACCCGGCCAACGGCCAGCCGATCATCGTGCCCTCGCAGGATATCGTGCTCGGCCTGTACTACCTCTCCATCGTCGGCGAGGGCTTGGTCGGCGCGTTCCAGCCCGACCACAAGACCAACCCGATGCAGGGCGTCTACGGCGACATGGGCGAGCTCGAGCACGCGCTCGCCGCGAAGTCCGTGAAGCTGCACTCGAAGATCAAGTGGCGCTGGAAGGGCATCGGCCCCGACGGCCAGCCGCTGACCAAGACCTACGACACCACGCCCGGCCGGGTGATCCTGTCCGGCGCGCTGCCGCTGCACGCCAAGGTGCCCTTCGACGTCGTCAACAAGCTGATGACCAAGAAGGAGATCTCGTCGATGATCGACACCGTCTACCGCCACTGCGGTCAGAAGGAGTCGGTGATCTTCTGCGATCGCATCATGGCGCTCGGCTTCAACCACGCGTTCAAGGCCGGCATCTCGTTCGGCAAGGACGACATGGTCGTGCCCGAGAACAAGTGGACCATCGTCGACACCACGCGCACGCTGGTGAAGGACTACGAGCAGCAGTACAACGACGGCCTGATCACTCAGGGCGAGAAGTACAACAAGGTGGTCGACGCCTGGGCTAAGTGCTCGGACAAGCTCGCCGCCGAGATGATGCTCCGGATCTCGACCGTCCAGAAGGACGAGGACGGCGCCGACAAGCAGATCAACTCGATCTACATGATGAGCCACTCCGGTGCCCGTGGTTCGCCAGCGCAGATGAAGCAGCTCGCCGCCATGCGTGGCCTGATGGCCAAGCCCTCGGGCGAGATCATCGAGACGCCGATCATCTCGAACTTCAAGGAAGGCCTCGACGTGCTCGAGTACTTCAACTCCACCCACGGCGCCCGCAAGGGCCTCGCGGACACGGCGTTGAAGACCGCCAACTCGGGCTACCTGACCCGTCGTCTCGTCGACGTGGCCCAGGACGCGGTCATCCGCGAGGTCGATTGCGGCACGACCAACGGCATCAAGATGCGCGCCATCATCGATGCCGGCCAGGTCGTCGCCACGCTGGCGATCCGCATCCTCGGCCGCGCCACGGCGGAGGACCTGGTCGCCCAGGACGGCACGGTCATCGTCAAGACCGGCGAGACCATCGAGGAGCGTCACCTGCCCGCCATCCAGGCGGCCGGGATCCAGGAGGTGAAGATCCGCTCGGTGCTGGTGTGCCAGACCCGTCAGGGCGTCTGCGCCACCTGCTACGGCCGGGATCTGGCCCGCGGCACGCCCGTCAACATGGGCGAGGCCGTCGGCGTCATCGCGGCGCAGTCGATCGGCGAGCCGGGCACCCAGCTCACCATGCGCACCTTCCACATCGGCGGCGCGGCGCAGATCGCGGATTCGTCCTTCATCGAGTCGAGCTTCGAAGGCACGATCAAGATCCGCAACCGCGCGATCGCCAAGAACTCGGACGGCGACCTGATCGCCACCGGCCGAAACGTGGCCGTGGTGGTCGTCGGCTCCGACGGCACGGAGCGGGCGGTGCACCGCCTGCAGTACGGCGCGCGCCTGCGCGTCGACGACGGCGACAAGGTGAAGCGCGGCCAGCGCATCGCCGAGTGGGACCCCTACACCCGTCCGATCATCACCGAGACGGACGGCGTCGTGATGTACGAGGACATGGTCGACGGCCAGTCGATCACCGAGACCACCGACGAGTCGACCGGCATCGCCAAGCGCGTCGTCATCGACTGGCGCGGCTCGGCGCGCACCTCGGACCTCAAGCCGGCGATGGTGGTCGTCGACTCCGAGGGCAAGCCGGTCAAGCTGCCGCGCGGCTCCGACGCCCGCTACTTCCTCCCGGTCGACGCCATCATCGGCTACGACCCGGGCGGCTCGGTGAAGGCCGGCGACATCCTCGCCCGCGTCTCCACCGACTCGGCCAAGACCCGCGACATCACCGGCGGTCTGCCGCGGGTGGCGGAGCTGTTCGAGGCGCGGCGCCCGAAGGACGCGGCGATCATCGCCGAGAAGTCGGGCACCATCGCCTTCGGGCGCGACTACAAGAACAAGCGCCGCCTGTCGCTGACGCCGCATGACGGATCTGAGACGGTCGAGTACCTGATCCCGAAGGGCAAGCACATCCACCTTCAGGACGGGGACGTGGTCGAGCTCGGCGACTACATCGTCGACGGCAACCCGGCGCCGCACGACATCCTGGCGATCAAGGGCGTGGAGGAGCTTGCGGCTTACCTCGTCAACGAAATCCAGGAGGTCTACCGGCTCCAGGGCGTGTCGATCAACGACAAGCACATCGAGGTCATCGTCCGGCAGATGCTGCAGAAGGTCGAGATCACCGATGGCGGCGACTCGGACATCCTGGCGGGCGACCAGATCGACCGCACGGAGCTGACCGAGGTCAACGAGAAGCTGCTCGCCGAGGGCAAGAAGCCGGTCCAGGGCGTCCCCGTCCTGCTCGGCATCACCAAGGCCTCGCTGCAGACGAAGTCGTTCATCTCGGCTGCCTCGTTCCAGGAGACCACCCGCGTCCTCACAGAGGCGGCGGTCAACGGCAAGGTCGATCACCTCGAAGGCCTCAAGGAGAACGTCATCGTCGGCTCGCTCATTCCGGCGGGCACCGGCTCGATGGTGGCCGACATCCGCGCGGTGGCACGCCGCCGCGACAGCATGATCCTCCAGCAGAAGGCGTCCGACAGCGGCGCCCGCCCGCTGGGCGAGCTGCCCTCGGCTGCGGCCGAGTAGGCCGCAAGCGCTCCACGACATGCGAAAGGGCGGCCCGGTGGGCCGCCCTTTTCGTTTCAGGGTCGGGCGCTGCGGGCCGAAACGGGCGATTCCGCGCAAGCGGAACCATGACCTTGGCCGTTCGTTCTGAGATCATGGAACACGTCAAGTCCACAATCCTCACGACCGCCGCGCTCGTCACGGGATTGATCACGGCCGCACATGTGCTGCATCCGCGTGATCCGGCCTTCGAGACGCGTCGCGGACACTCTGTCGTCGCGACCGCCGAGGCGGCGACGGCCTGGAACGACCCGCCGGCCCGCACGGCGCCGGTGGTGGAGGCAGCTCTGGTGCGCCCGGCCTCCTTCACCCTCCTGCCGATCGCAATGACGGCGAGCCTGTCGAGCGTCGAGGATCAGGCCGAGGCGCGTCCGGTGCGCAAGGCCGAGCACGTCCACGCCCGCCGGCCGATCGCCTCCACGCCGCGCAGCCAGCCGGCGACGGCACGGGTCGCGGAGCAGGCCGCAACCCCGGTCGCCTCGACCGCACAGCCGGGCAGGGCGGCCCAGGGCGACCCGATCGGCGACCTGATGAAGGCTCTGGGCCTCAACCGCGACAGCGAAGGCTGACACCGGCCTTCAGAGCCGCCCGAGGCGGCAGCGGTGGTAGACTAGCTTGGCCGCCAAACGGGTGCGTCACGCCCGGAAACACGTCCCCGCACGCCCACGACCCGTACTTTTTGATCCGCCGCCCATTGGCCGAAGCTTGCCTACGAGCGTCAGCTCGCTCAGCGCTTCTTTCCGAGCTCGGTCGCGATGTCCTTGATCATGCGGCCGGCCTTGCGGTGCGCCGTGGTGAGCTGGTCCTGCGTCACGCCCCAGCGCTTCATCCAGTACTCGACCGCCTTCCGCTCCGAGAGATCGAGCCGGTCCTTGTCGATGAAGCCGCGCTTGTCCTTCAGCCCTGCCATGGTCGCCTTCGAAAGAATGTCCGCGCCGAAGCCGCGCCTGGTTCAGCATAGAGCAAGCGGGCAGGAGATACGCGGAGCCAAGATCGTTCGCCGATGTCGCGCAGCAGGCTGGACATTGCGTGCGCAAAGCGTCAGCTGCCCGATGAGTACCCGAGCGCGCGATCGTTCAAACGTCTGGTGTTTCGGAAGCGAGAGACCGCGCCATCCGCGTCTCTCTCGAAGTCGGGTTCGCGTAAGAACCGCTGGGAGCGCCGCCATCGAGAAGCGCGGCCGCCCAAAACCCGTCTTCATGCACCCACGTCTCGATGTCCGACATCGAAGAACGTTGGTGCGGCCAAGAGGACTCGAACCTCCACCCCTTGCAGGACTAGCACCTCAAGCTAGCGCGTCTACCAATTCCGCCATGGCCGCATCGGCACCCGTCGGGTCCCGTTCGCTTTTCCGAAATCCGGGTCCGCTGCGGCGGCCGGCGTCTCGGGTGAGCGGCGCAGCGGATACCAGATCGATCCCGATCCGACAAGCGCTGCGGCCAAGCAATTCCGAAACGTGGCTCGGCAATTCCGCGGCAGGGTCCGGCAAATCCTCGCCGGGGCCTTGGATCAGGCCGGTTCCATGCGGCTTTCGAGGAACGGCACGGCGCCGTCGCCGATGGTGACGCCGGGGATCCGCACCGAATCCGCCTTGCGGATCAGCTCCGTGACCTCGATCGAGATGCGGTTGCCGGTCACGACGATCTGGCCGCGGGCGACGGGGTGGTCGTTGGCGAGGATCTCGACGAGGTCGGTCTCGGTCGCCTCCAGTTCGATCACCGCGCCGCGTCCCATGCGCAGCAGCATGTGCAGCGGCATGCGGCAGCGCCCGAGCACCACCGTCAGATCGACCTTGAGGTCTTCCAGAACCGCCACGCGCCCACCGCCCCCATACGCCTTGCCACCGGCACGGACCGGTGGAAGGAGAGCATTCCCGAAAGAGGGTGAAGCCTTGGTAAACGCCGCGCACCGTCTCGCGATCGCGCCCGACACGTTCCTGCCGCGGGCGGGCTCCCCGCCGGTGGCGTGGCGGATCAGCGACGCACTTGTCGGGTACGACGCGGCGATGGCGTGGATGGAGGCCCGGGCCGACGCGATCGCGCGGGGGCTCGCGCCCGAATGCGTCTGGCTGCTGGAGCACCCGGCGCTCTACACCGCCGGCACCTCGGCCCGCGAGGCCGACCTCGTGGCGCCGGCGCGGCTGCCGGTGCACCGGACGGGGCGGGGCGGGCAGTACACCTATCACGGCCCCGGCCAGCGGGTGGCCTACGTGATGCTCGACCTCAACCGCCGCCGCACGGACCTGCGCGCCTACGTGGCCGCCCTGGAGGCCTGGATCATCGCGACCCTCGACGCCTTCAACGTCCGGGCCGAACGCCGCGAGGACCGCGTCGGCGTCTGGGTGCGGCGGCCGGAGAAGGGCCGGGAGAACGGAGACGCCGTGGAGGACAAGATCGCCGCGATCGGCATCCGCGTGCGGCGCTGGGTCAGCTTCCACGGGATCAGCCTCAACGTCGAGCCGGATCTCGCGGATTTCTCCGGCATCGTCCCCTGCGGCATCCGCGGCCACGGGGTGACGAGCCTGGCCGACCTCGGCCGCGTCGTCGCGATGCCCGAGGTCGACATGCAGCTGCGGGCCGGGTTCGAGGCGGTGTTCGGCGAAACCGTGGACGAGGCGGAGTAGCCGTCAGGGCATTCCCGGGCGCGGTGGAGGCCGGCTCGCGTGACGGGAATGCGCCCGCGCGAACCCCTCAGAAGTCGGCGTGCAGCCGGGTGGCGAAGAAGTCCGCAGGACCCCGGTCGCGGTTGTAGCCGGGGTTGATCACCCGCTGGTAGTCGAAGGTCAGGGTCACGGTCTTGGTCAGGCCGATGGCGTAGTAGGCTTCGAGCGCCCGCTCGGGGGCGTAGTTCAGGCGCCCGTCGCCGATCAGCAGGCCGAGGCCGCCGGTGGCGAAGTAGGCCTGGTGGGCCTCCGTGAGGCCGTTCACGGTGGCGCCGAGGCCGATGGTGTCGCCCGACCGGCCCCAGGCGGTCCCCTTCAGCGAGACGCCGCCCGACGCACTCCGGTCGACGTCGGTGAAGGACAGGCTCTCGTTGCGCCCGTCCGACAGGCTGACGCGGGCGAACACGCCGAGGTCGGCCGTGACCGCCTGCTCGAGGTTGACGTAGCCGCCGGTCTTGCGCCGCGGGCGGCGGGTGGCTGCGACCGCGTCGTTGACGTCGTCGAACACCCCCGATTGCGTCAGCGCCACGACCTGCCGGTAGTTGGCGGTGTTGCCCTGGTTCGAGAAGAAGCCGATCCGCACGCGGCCCGGCTGCTCGAGCGCGGGCAGGACGTAGCGCCCCTCGAACTCGATGTTGGCGCCCTGGCGGTCGAACACCCGCGGGTCGAGCACGTCGTTCGACGGCTCCTTGGGCACCTGCGTGTAGGCGGCGCGGATTGCGAATTCGGCGCGGTTGTATTCGACGTAGACGCCTTGCGTGAAGCCGGGGAGGTTGGCCGGGAAGTCCCAGGCCGAGGCCGCCCAGAGCGACCAGTTCATGAAGTCGACGCGGGGGTCGTGGGCGTAGACGTTGCCGTCGAAGAAGTCGCCCAGCGCGAACTTGCCGGCGACCACGGTGATCCGCTCGACGTCGCGGCGGGTCGCGACCTGGTTCGGGCCGTCGGGCACGTCCTCGGTCTCGCCGCCGAGGCCGAAGGTCTGCCGCACGAAGTAGCGGTTCGAGCGCAGCTTCGGGAACGGCGCGCCGGCCTTCTGCGCCTCGCCGTTGACGAAGCCGGCGACGCCGAGCGTCCGCGACAGGCCGAAGCCCTGGCTGAATTCCGGGTTGTAGTAGAGCTCGGTGCCCTCCAGCAGCTTGAAGCCGACGAAGGCGGTCGCCGTCGTGGTCGCCTGGGCTTGGCGTGGCACCAGGCTGTTCGGGCCGAGATAGGGCGAGCGGAACCCGCTCACGCCCTGGTTGATGAAGGTGGTCTGGCCGTGGAGCGAGAAGCGGCCGGTGTCGCCGTTGTCGGGATCGTGCGGGGCCGCCTCGTCGGGCTCGGGCGGCAGCCGCAGGCCGGCCGGATACCACGACAGCCGCGCCAGCATCTGGTTCGACGTGAAAGACGCCCGGGTCGAGACCGAGCCGAGGCCGGGCACCGCGCCGAGGTCGAGGCGGCCGGTGCCGCCGAGGTCGATGTAGCGATAGTCGAGGCCGAGGGCGAGGTGCTCGGTGATCGCGTACTGGACGCCGGCCCCGAGGGTGAAGCCGAGCGTGCCCCGGTCGGTCCGCGCCGTCGCGGTGGGGCCGCCGGCGCGGTCCGGGTAGGTGGCGAGGAAGCGCGTCTCGGCGCCGGCGAGGCCGAAGGTGGCGTAGACCAGCGCGCGCTCGAAGGCGACGCCGAGCCGCCCGCGCACGACGCCGTAGAGGTCGGTCTTGGCGCGGATCACGTCGAAGACCGGGTCGAACCCTTCGTAGCCGAAGCCGGCCGCGGTCGAGCCGACCGGGCGCTTGAGGTTGGCGCCGGCGATGTCCGCCTCGAGCCCGTAGACCCAGGGGCCGGCCTGCCAGTTCCAGCCGCCGAACACGCCGCCGACGGCGGTGGTCGCCTCGCGGCTGCGGTCGGCACGACCCGTGGCGTCGCCGGTCTTGAAGGCTGGAATGGGGCGGCCGCCGATCGTGGTCGGCCCGAAGCCGAGGGCGCCGAACGAGCCGCCGGCGCTGCCCTCGAGCCCGACATAGCCGCCCGACCAATCGACGAAGGCGGGAGAGGGGGAGGCCGCGCGCGCGACGGCGAGGTCGGCTCCGGCGGCATGTCCCGGCAGCAGGCAGGCCCCGATCAGGCAGGCCTCGATCAGACGGGTCTCGATCAACCCTCCCACGCCGCGGACGGCGACGCCGCGCGACCCGATGCCGTCCGCCCTGTTCCGGTGCCGCATCGCCCTGGTCCCCCGCACGTTCCGAACTGCGGTATAGCAAAGGCTATAATCGCGGCAATCCTGCCTTTGCCGGCCCGGGTATTCCTATCGGCGACGTTGCAAAAATGCCCCGGGATCGATGACGCCGCGATGACACGGCGGCGACGCCGGGGCGAGGGGCTCAGGCGGGGCCGGTCGCGACCGGGCGGCTCGGGTCGGCGCCCCATTCCGACCAGGAGCCGTCGTAGAGGGCGCGGGCCGGGCGGCCGATCTGCTCCAGCGCCAGGGCGACGATCGCCGCGGTGACGCCGGAGCCGCAGGTGGTGACGACCGGGCGGTCGGGGTCGATCCCGTTTTCGGCGAACACCGCGCGGAGCGCGTCCGGCGCCTTGAGGTGCCCGTCGGCCAGCAGCGCGGCGTAATGCAGGTTCCGGGCGCCCGGCATGTGCCCGGGGCGGACGCCGGGACGGGGCTCGGCCTCCTCGCCGCGGAAGCGGGGCGCGGAGCGGGCGTCGACCACCTGGGCGGTGCCGCCGGCCAGCGCCCGCGCGACGTCGGCCGCGTCGGCGACCGCGCCGTGGTCGAGCCGGGCGGAGAAATGGCGCCGGTCGCGAACCCGCGGCTCGCCCTCCTCGGTCGGGTAGCCGGCCGCGATCCAGGCCGGCAGCCCGCCGTCGAGGACGCAGACGTCGCGCACGCCGAAGGTGCGCAGCATCCACCAGACCCGGGGCGCCGAGAACAGCCCGTGCCCGTCGTAGACCACGATGTGCATGCCGTCGCCGACGCCGAGCGCCCGCATCCGCGAGGCGAACGCCTCCGGGCGCGGCATCATGTGCGGCAGCCCGGATTCGGTGTCGCTCATCGCGTCGATGTCGAAGCGGACCGCGCCGGGGATGTGGGCGGCGCGATACTCCGCCTCGGGGTCGCGCCCGGCGGCGGGCAGGTACCAGGAGGCGTCGAGCACCACGATGTCGGGCGCATCGAGGCGCTGGTGCAGCCATTCGGTCGAGACGAGCGCGGTGTCGGCCATGATGCGTCCGGTCAGTCGTTGCGGGCGGTGTCGGCGCCAGTCAATCACAGGGTGGAGGCGGATGCACGCCCCGGTTGGGCGGTCCAAGTCTGGGAAGGCGCGTCTGCCCGCGAACCCGCCGCAGCCTGGAGATCCGAGCCGGCGCGATGCCGCACAGCAAGTCGATCGTCCCGCTGCAACCCCGCAGGCTTGTGCATCCGTCAGACCCTGAAGGCTGTGCGCCGTTGCAAGATACGCGGGGCGGTCTTGTTTCCGCGGGGAACAAGACCAGTTATAACAACACCATGACACCGTCGTGCCGGCGTTTTCGCCGGACCCGTATGGACCGGACGTCTCGCCGCCACGGATCACCGTGCGTTGCAGGATCGCTCGATACGGGACGGCGTTCTCTCACCATTCCCCTGCCGGGCGGCCTTCTGCGCCAGCATGAGATTCCGCGAGCTTTCAGTGCGATGAACCAACTCGTCCGCATGTCCCAGATCGGCGAAGCCGAGACCGTCAAAGAGCCGTCGGCCGAGCTGCGCGTGCCGTTCGCGCAATCGGGCGCCTTCGTCTGCAAGTTCATCATCGGCGAGCCGAACGATCGCGCGGTGTGCTGCGGCGCGCCCGTGGCCGACGGAAAGAGCTGGTGCGCATTCCACCGCCGCATCGTGTTCGAGCCGACCCGACCCGGCCGCATCCGCTGAGCGGGCCCCTACGCCCGTGACCTGGCGACCGCGAGACGGGCTTCAATCGAGCCCGTCCTCCTCGTCGTAGGGCCGATAGCTGCGCATCATCCGGCCATCCGGGTATTGCACCGAGCGGGCGCGGACGACGAGGTATCCCGCGGCCTGCGCCGCCGCGATGCGGCGCGTCCGGTCGTCCCCCTCCGCGAAGATCGGGTTGCGTTCGCCGTCCGCCGGCCCGACGACACGACCGACCGGCAACGGCGCGTAGGGGTAGGGCGGCGCCGCCGCGAAGGTCCGCGGCGTGTAGGCCCGCGTGCCCACCCGGCGCACCACCGGCCTCGCATCCCGTCGCTCGACGAGGCGTGGCGTGGCGATTCGCGCGCGCGGTACCTCTACGACGATTTGGGGACGCGCGCGCCGCGCTTCGCGCATCGGCTGGCGTGGCGGCTTCGCGGCTTGGCGGACGCGTGCCGGCGCGCTGGCCTTGCTCGCGGTCTCCGTACGTTTCGTGTCCACGCTTCTCGATGTGGACTGGCCCTCGGCCGGACGGCTCGCGCTCACTGTCGCCGGAGCCGGCTCCTTCACGGGAGCCGGAGAGCTTGCAGCAATAGGGCTCGCGGCATCGGGGCCTGACGCAGCGGGGGCGGCGCTGCGCGCTGGCGGGTCGGTCCAGGCGCCTTGAGGAGAGGCCTGCGCCAAGGCGGCGCTGGGACCGAGCGCCAAGCCCAGCATCAGCGTCGCCCCGAGAATTCCACCAGCACCGATCGACATCGCGCACTCCCTGGCGGATGGCCACGGCGGCGCGACCGACGCAGCCTGCCTCAGTGGAAATCTTAACGAAATCCTGCCGCAGCGTCCACGAGGATCGTCGCCGCGGGGCGGCGTGCGACCGGCGCCGCCACGCCCCAAGGGCCGCAGCTACTCCGCGGGCACGCCGTGCCCGCCCGGCGCCCGCGCCGCCGGGGTCGCGGCCTCCGCCGTCTCGCCGGCGAGCACGTCCTTGCGGCGGAACAGACGCATCACGACGACGAAGAACACCGGCACGAAGAACACCGCCAGCACGGTCGCCGAGATCATGCCGCCCATCACGCCGGTGCCGATCGCCTGCTGGCTCTTGGAGGCGGCGCCGGCCGCGATGGCGAGCGGCACCACGCCGAAGATGAAGGCGAGCGACGTCATCACGATCGGGCGGAACCGCAGCGTCGCCGCCTCGATCGTCGCGTCCACGATCGAGGTGCCCGGCTTCCAGAGGTCCTTGGCGAACTCTACGATCAGGATCGCGTTCTTGGCCGAGAGGCCGATGATCGTGATCAGCCCGATCTTGAAGTAGACGTCGTTGGGCAGGCCGCGCAGGTACACCGCCGCCACCGAGCCGATGACGCCGAGCGGGATCACCAGCAGCACCGAGAACGGGATCGCCCAGCTCTCGTAGAGCGCGGCCAGGCACAGGAACACGATCAGCACCGAGAGCGCGAGCAGCATGGAGGCCTGGGAACCGGCCTGCTTCTCCTGCAGCGACTGGCCGGTCCAGGTGTAGCCGAAGCCCTTGGGCAGTTGGCCCATCAGCCGCTCCATCTCGTTGATCGCGTCGCCCGAGGTGTAGCCGGGGTTGGGCTCGCCGGTGATGCGCACCGACTGGTAGCCGTTGAAGCCGACGATCTGCTGCGGCCCGACGCTCCATTTCAGGTCGGCGAAGGAGGACATCGGCACCATGGTGCCCGACGCGTTCTTCACCCCGTAGTTCAGGATGTCGGTCGCCTGCATCCGCTGGAGATCCTCCGACTGGACGATCACGCGCTGCATCTTGCCCCGGTTCGGGAAGTCGTTGGTGTAGACCGAGCCGAGGTTGACCTGGATCGTCGCGTTGATGTCCTCGAACTTCACGCCGAGCGCCGCCGCCTTCTCGCGGTCGATGACCAGTTCGGCCTCGGGCGCCGGCGGCAGGCCCTCGATCTTCATCTTCTGCAGCACCGGGCTCTGCATCGCGAGCTTGAGGAGCTGTTCCTGTGCGGCGAGCAGCGCCGAGTAGCCCTTCTGCGCCCGGTCCTGCAGGCGGAACGAGAAGCCGGCCGCGTTGCCGAGGTTGTCCACCGGCGGCGGCTCCTGCGCGTCGACGATCGCGTCGCGATAGCCCGACAGAGCCTTGTTGGTTCCCGCCACCAGCGCCGAAGCGGAATTCGCCGCGTCGCGCTCGTCCCAGGGCTTGAGCGTCACGAAGGCCTGGCTGGTGTTCGAGCCCTGGCCGGAGAACGAGAAGCCGTTCAGCATCGTCACCGTGGCGACGCCGGGCTGCGCCAGCAGATGCTCCTCGACCTTGCGCACGGCGGCCTGCGTCCGGTTGAACGAGGCTCCGGGGGGGGTCTGGATGTCGACGGTGAAGAAGCCCTGGTCCTCCAGCGGCAGGAAGCCTTCGGGCAGCCGCGCGAAGGCGAAGGCGACGCCGGCCACCAGCGCCAGGTAGACGATCATCACCCGGCCGGACTTCTTGATGAACCACGCGGTGCCGCGGCCGTAGCGCTTGGTCTCGCGGTCGACGATCCGGTTGAACCAGCCGAACACGCCGCCCTTGGCATGGCCGTGGCCCTTCTCGACCGGCTTCAGCAGGGTCGCGCACAGCGCCGGCGTCAGCGAGAGCGCGAGCACCGCCGAGAAGGCGATCGAGGTCACCATCGCGATCGAGAACTGACGGTAGATGATGCCGACCGAACCGGGGAAGAACGCCATCGGGATGAACACCGCGATCAGCACCAGGGTGATGCCGATGATCGCCCCGGTGATCTGGTCCATCGCCTTCTTGGTCGCGTCCTTCGGCGACAGGCCTTCCTCGGTCATGATGCGCTCGACGTTCTCGACCACGACGATGGCGTCGTCGACGAGGATGCCGATGGCCAGCACCATGCCGAACATCGTCAGCACGTTGATGGAGAAGCCTGCGAGCAGCATCGTGCAGCAGGTGCCCATCAGGGCGATCGGCACGACGATGGTCGGAATCAGGGTGTAGCGGATGTTCTGCAGGAACAGGAACATCACCACGAAGACCAGAACCACCGCCTCCACGAGGGTGTGCAGCACCTTCTCGATCGAGGCCTTCACCGCGGGCGTGATGTCGTAGGGGATGTCCCACTTCAGGCCCGGCGGGAAGAACTGCGACAGCTCCTCCATCTTCTTGCGGATGGCGCCCGCCGTCTCCAGCGCGTTGCCGTCGGGGGCCAGCGTCACCGAGATGCCCGCGGCCTGGCCGCCGTTGAGGCGGGTCGAGAACTGGTAGGCGTCGCCGCCGAGTTCGATCCGCGCGACGTCGCGCAGGCGCACGTTCGAGCCGTCGGAGTTGGCGCGCAGCACGATCGCGCCGAAGTCGTCCACCGATGCGAGCTGGCCCTTGACGATGATCGGCGCGGTGATCGCCTGGCTGTAGGGGCTCGGCTGCGCGCCGACGGCGCCCGAGGCCACCTGGATGTTCTGGTTGCGGATCGCGTCCGTCACGTTCTCGGCGGTGAGCGAGAGCCCGCGCAGCTTGTCCGGGTCGACCCAGATGCGAAGGCTGCGCTCGGTCGAGTACAGCGTCGCGCGCCCGACGCCGGGGATGCGGCGGATCTCGTTGATGACGTTGCGGATCAGGAAGTCGCCCAGGCCGATCTCGTCCATCTTCCCGTCGGTCGAGACGAGCGTGATGATGTTCAGCGTCGCGGCCGACGCCTCCTCGACGAGGATGCCCTGCTGGCGGACTTCGGCCGGCAGGCGCGCCTCGACGCGCTTGAGGCGGTTCTGCACCTCGACGGAGGCCAGCGCCGGGTCGGTGCCGGGCTGGAAGGTGGCGGTGATGTTGACGGCGCCGAACGAGTCGCTGGTCGACTCGAAGCTCATGATGTTGGCCGCGCCGTTCAGCTCGTCCTCGATGAGCCGGGTCGTGCCGGTGTAGAGGCTCTCCACCGAGGCGCCGGGATAGGCGGTCGAGAGCGCGATCGCCGGCGGCGCGATCACCGGATACTGCGCCACCGGCAGCAGCGGCAGCGAGAGCGCGCCGCCGAGGATGATGAACAGCGCGACGACCCAGGCGAAGACCGGCCGGTCGATGAAGAAGCGTGCCATGGAGGTTCCGGATCAGCCTGTCGGGTGGTCGTGGGGCGGCGCTTCGAAGCGCGCCCCGGTCGGCGATGTCGCTCGGCGAGCCCTGCTCACCGAGCCTTGCTTACCGAGCCTTGCTTACCGCGGCTTGGCGGCGGCTTCGGCCTTGCCGTCCGACGCCTTGCCGTCCGACGCCTTGCCGTTCGACGCCTTGCCGTCCGACGCCTTGGTCGCGCTCGCCTTCGCGGCGCTCGCCTTGGCCTCCGCGGCCCGCGCCTCGGCGGCCTTCGCCTCCTTCATCTTGGCTTCGGCCAGCTTGGCCTCGGCCTCGGCGACCTCGTCGACGTCGTGCGGCATCGCCTCGGCGGTCGGGTGCGGCGGGGTCTTGTCCACCGGCTTGACCTGCTGGCCCGCGACGATCTTCTGGAAGCCCTCGGTCACCACCCGCTCGCCGGCCTTGAGCCCGTCGCGGATCAGCCAGTTGGTGCCGACCACCGGGCCGACCTCGACCGGCTGGAGCGCGACCCGGTCGTCCTCCTTCACGACCCAGACCTCGGCCTTGCCGTCGTTGGTGCGCTGGATCGCCTGCTGCGGCACCGCGATCGCGTCGGAATCGATGCCCTGCTTGATCCGGGCGCGCACGTACATGCCGGGAAACAGCTCGTCGTGCGGGTTGGGGATCTGCACGCGCAGCGTGACCTGGCCGGTGCTCGGGTCGGCGGTGACGTCCGAGAACAGGAGCTGGCCCGCCATCGGGTAGAGGGCGCCGTCGTCCATGATCAGGTGGACGTTCGCCGAATCGCGCTCGAGCCGCGAGAGTTCGCCGCTGGCGAGGTCGCGCCGCAACTTGTTCAGCTCGCCGACCGACTGGGTGATGTCGACGTAGATCGGGTCGAGCTGCTGGATCGTGGCCAGCACGCCGGTGGTGCCGGACTCGATCAGGGTGCCCTCGGTGAGCAGCGCCCGGCCGATGCGGCCCGAGATCGGCGCGCGGACGTCGGTCCAGTCGAGGTTGAGCTTGGCCCGGTCGCGGGTCGCGCGGGCGCCGGCGACCTCGGCCTCCGCCTGCTTCTTGCCGGCGAAGGCGGTGTCGAACTGCGCCTGGCTCGCCGACTGGCGGGTGAGCAGCGTCTCCAGGCGCTCGGCCTGCTGGTTGGCGAGCACCAGGGCCGCCTCCTGGCGCGCCAGGGTGGCCTCGGCGCTCATCAGGTCGACCTGATACGGCGCCGGGTCGATCTTGTAGAGGACGTCGCCCTCCTTGACCTGGCTGCCCTGCTCGAACAGCCGCCTCACCACGAGGCCGGAGACGCGCGAGCGCACCTCGGCGATCCGCATCGGCGCGACGCGGCCGGGCAGGTCGCGGACGTAGGGGATCGCCTGGGGCGCCACCGTGACGATGCCGACCTCGGGCGGGGGAAGCGGGACGGGGGCCGAGGCCTGCTTCTGGTTGCAGGCGGACAGCGCGACGAGGAACACCCCGAAGCCGAGCGAGGCACGGCGCATCCGGCGGGCGGGTCGAGAGAAGGTCAAGGTCGGGTCGCTCCTGCGAAACGCATCTCGGGGAGGGCGGAGACGAGGCTCGGCCGTCCGGCGTGTGTCGGTGGCGCGTGGTGCCGATCGGTCGGCAACGGTCGCCCGCAGCGGGGTTCGGGGGCCGCGCGGACAGCGCCAAAAGGCCTGGCTTAAGAATCCCACTGTCGCAGGACATCTTGGCGATCCCGCGACGGCCGGGCCGATGGCCGGGCCGTGCGCCCTCAGGCGCGCCGGGGCGGGCGGTCCGGCGGCGCGGACGCCCAGGTCCGGAAGAGGCCGGTTTCGCGCGGGTGGAAGCCGGCCTCGTCCGAGAGGCGGGGCAGGCGGTGCGACAGCGGATCGGCGAGGGCGGGCCGTCCGGCCCAGTCGTCGGCTTCGGCGACGTTCGGCGCGACCGCGTGGAGCGGGGCGCGGACGGCGTCGGACTTGGACACCGCCACCTTGGACACCGCTGCCTGGGACACCGCCGCGTGGACGAAGGCGGATGCGACGCGGCTCGACGGCGTCGGCATGTCGGCCTCACGCGGAAGGCCGACGACGAGCAGGAGCGCGGCGACGACGACGCCGGCGATCGCCCGCAGCAGCAACGGGCCGCGCACGGTCGCGAGGACCGGTGCCGGGGCCGGCGCATGGGTGTCGGGAAGGCGTGTCACGCCTTCGATAAAAGCTCTGCCGCAGCGCATCACAAGCGGCTGCGACATTCTGTCAGGCTTCGGGGCGGGAATTCGCGGAACCAATTCCGCCCCACCTGTACGAGTGCGGGGCGGCTTGCGCCGCCCGACCGGCGACAGGTGTTGCGACGATCCCACAGGCGGACCGTTCTCGGCTGACACCGCGCTTCGCGTCCGCCGCTTGCCGCAATGCCCAGCTACCCGGCAGCGGATCGAAAGAACCCTCGGAGATCCGCATGACACGTCGCATCGCCACGCTCTGCCTCGCGGCCGGCCTCGCCCTCGGAGCGGGGGCGGCGCAGGCGAGCCCGTTGGATTCCGGGCCGGTCGCCGACTTCATGAACATCTTCCGCACCCAGGCGATCCCGCGGGAGACCGTGGCCTGGAAAGGCGCGGAGAAGCCCGGGACCATCATTGTTTCGACCAGCCAACGCCGGCTCTACTACGTCCTCGGCGGCGGCGAGGCGGTGCGCTACGGCGTGGGCGTCGGGCGCGAGGGCTTCTCGTGGTCGGGCCAGAAGAGCGTCACGATGAAGAAGGAATGGCCCGCGTGGCGGCCGCCGTCGCAGATGCTCGCCCGCCGCCCGGACCTGCCGCGCTTCATGGCCGGCGGCCAGGACAACCCGCTCGGCGCCCGCGCGATGTATCTCGGCTCGTCGCTCTACCGCATCCACGGCTCGAACGAGCCCGAGACCATGGGCGCCGCGGTCTCCTCCGGCTGCATCCGCATGACCAACAAGGACGTGGTCGACCTCTACGACCGCGTCCGCGTCGGCACCAAGGTGATCGTCCGCAACTGACGGTTGGCTTCGGCGGGACGAAGCATTCGGCTTCGCCCCGCCGACTCCTGTCATCCCACCACGAAATTGCAATCCAAGATTGTATTTTTAAGCCTTTGACAGCGTTTGCCGCGACATCCTGCCGTCCGCGCCCGTTCGGGCGTCCGGGACACGGTTGCGCATGTCGGATGATCGAGCGGGTTCAGGGACGACGCGCCACACGCGGACGGCGCCGGGCGAAGCATCGCTGCGTGGCCTGCTCGACCTGGCCGCGGACCTGTTCGACGTGCCGGTCGCCGCGATCCTCGGCGACGGCCCGCCGATCGGTATCGGGGCAGGGGAGGCGCGCGCCCTCGAAGCCTTCCGCGACCGGGTGATCGCCTGCGGCGACGTGCTCGTCGTGCCGGACGCCGTGATCGATCCGCGATGGCGTGCCGGGCCGGCGGAAAGGGGCGCGTTCCGCTTCCTCGCCGGCGCGCCCCTCGTCGACGGCGACGGCCGCTGCCTCGGCGTGCTCTGCCTCGCCGATTCCGCACCGCGCCCACCCGTGGCCGACCGCGCCCGCCAGCGGCTCGCGCGGCTGTCCGGCCTCGCCGTCGCGGTGCTGGCGCAGGGGCGGCGGACGATGGCGCAGCGGGATTCGGAAGGGTTCGTCGCCGCCACAGCCTCGGCGCTGATCACCACCGACGCCGCCGGCCGCATCACCTTCGCCAACCCCGCCTGCGAGACCCTGCTCGGCTATCCCCAGGGGGCGCTGGCCGGGCGGGACGTGGCCTCGATCGTCCCCATGCGCCTGCGCGGGCACCACGTCGCCGGCATGGGCGCGCTCACCGCCGGCGGGACGCCCAAGCTCGCCGGCCGCTCGGTCGAGGTGACGGCGCTGCGCGCAGACGGCAGCGAGGTGCCGATCGAGCTCTCGCTCTGCGCCTGGGGCGAGGGCGCCGAGATGGGCGTCGGCGCGGTGATGCGCGACATCTCGGAGCGCCGCCGCCGCAACGCGCGCCTGCTCCGCCTCGCTCACGAGGACCCTGCCACCGGCCTGCCGAACCGGGTGCGCCTCGCCGCGGAGATCGATTCCCGCCTCGCCGCCCGCTCGCCGGTCGGCTTGCTGACACTCGGCGTCGACGGCCTGCGGGCGGTGACCGACGGGTTCGGCTCCGGCGTCGGCGCGGCGTTGCTGGAGGCGCTGGTGGTGCGGCTGGCCGGCCGCCTGCCGCCGGGGGCGCTCCTCGCCCGCCTCGGCGAGGACGAGCTCGCCGTCCTGCTTGCGGACGCGCCCGGCGCGGCGGATCTCGAGGCCGGCACCGAGGCCTGCGCCGAAGCCTTGTTCGCCGCGCTCGCCGAGCCCGTCACCGTCGGCCACCACGTCCTGCATGTCGGCGCGCGGATCGGCGCCGCGCACGGTCCCCGCGACGGCGCCGACGCCGCCGAGCTGATGGCGGCGGCCGACCTCGCCCTCGATCGCGCCCGCCACGCGGGCCCGCGCGGCTACCGCGCCTTCACCCCGGCGATGCGCGATGCGGCCACGGAGCGGCGCGCCCTGCAGGACGCGCTGCTCGACGGCTTGGCCGCCGGCGAGGTCGCGCTGCACTACCAGCCGCAGATCGAGCTCGCGAGCGGACGCCTGCGGGGCGTCGAGGCCCTGATCCGCTGGAACCACCCCACACGCGGGCTGCTCGCGCCGGCCGAGTTCCTGCCGGCGATCGAGGCGAGCACCCTGGCGACCCGCTTCGGCCAATGGTGCCTCGACGAGGCCTGCCGCCAGGCCGCGGCGTGGCGCAAGGCCGGCCTGCCGCGGATCGGCGTCGCGGTGAACCTGTTCGACGCGCAGATCCGCGCCGGGACCCTGGCCGAGGTGGTGATCCAGGCGCTGGCCCGGCACCGGCTGCCGCCGGAGATCCTGGAGCTGGAGGTGACGGAGATGATCGCGCTGGCCGACGCCCCGGCGACCCTGGAGCCGCTGCGGCGGCTGCGGGCGCTGGGGGTCGGCATCGCGCTCGACGACTTCGGCACCGGCTACGCCTCGCTCTCGACCCTCAAGAGCTTCCCGCTCACCAAGCTGAAGATCGACCGCGGCTTCGTCCGCGACGTGCTCCACGACGCCCACGATGCGACCATCGTGAAGGCGGTGCTCGACATCGGCCGCAGCCTCGACCTGATCGTCATCGCCGAGGGGATCGAGACGCCCGAGCAGGAGGCGGCGCTGATGGGCATGGGCTGCCGCTACGCGCAAGGATACCGCTACGGCAGGCCGATACCGGGCGAGCTTTTGGGGCTTCGCCTCGCTGAATCCGGCCCGGCCAGGACTCTCGCGCGGAGCGCATGAGCGACGCAACGCTCGGCATCAACCTTCCACCAAGCTTGACAGGGGCGGCGCCCGCGCCTCCTGAAGCGCCGGGCACGCGGCGGCGCCGTCCTGCTCGGGCAGGGCGGGAGACCATGGTGGGAAGCTTCGATCCGAGCCTGCTGGCCGCGATGTTCGGCGTGGCCCTGCTCGCGGGCGGCGTCGACGCCATCGCGGGCGGGGGCGGGCTGATCACCGTGCCGGCGCTGATCCTCGCCGGCCTCGACCCGGTGAGCGCCGTGGCGACGAACAAGCTGCAGGGCAGCGTCGGCGCCTGCTCGGCGACCCTGGCCTTCGCCCGGCGTCGGCTGATCGTGTGGCGCCAGGCCTGGCCGATCGCCGTGGCGGCGGCCGTGGGCTCGGTCTTCGGCGCCCTGTCCGTCGGACTGTTGCCGCGCCCGGTGCTCGACGCTGGCGTTCCCGTGCTGCTCGTCGGGATCGCGCTGTACTTCGCCTTCGGCGCCCGCATGCGCGAGGACGACGCGGGGGCGCGGCTCTCGCCGGCCGCCTTCGCCCTCGGCTTCGCCCCCGCGGTCGGCTTCTACGACGGCGTGTTCGGCCCCGGTGCCGGCGCCTTCTACATGGTGGGCTTCGTCACGCTTCTGGGCCTCGGCGTCGTGAAGGCGACGGCGCACACCAAGCTCGCCAACGCGGCGAGCAACCTCGGCAGCCTCGGTCTGTTCGCGCTCGCCGGCCACGTGGTCTGGCCGATCGGCATCGTGATGGCCGTCGGGGCCTATCTCGGCGCCCAGGTCGGCTCGATGCTCGCGGTTCGCCTCGGCGCCCGGCTGATCAGGCCGCTGCTGGTGACCATCGCCTGCGCGATGGCGGTGCGCCTCCTGTCAGACCCCGCCAACCCCTTGCGCGTGGCGCTGGCGGGGCTGCTGGGCGGATGAGGACCGGACGTCCGCAAGGCGCGCCCCAACGGGCACGCTACGCGGGCCGTCACTTCGGCATGAAGGCCCAGTAGTCGAGGTCGAGGATGACGCTCGGGTGGTAGCCGTCGCCCTCGCGGCCGGGATGGGCGGCGCAGGGCTGGTTCTTGGTGGCGACCGTGCGCAGCCGCAGCAGGCCGACGTCGCCGCGGCCGGTCTCGGCGGTGTCGAGCACCTCGCTCCAGGCGTAGACCGTGTCGCCGGCAAACAGCGGCGCCACATGCCGGCCGGCGTTGATGCCGGCGAGGGCGAAGGCGTTGGCAAGCCCGTTGAAGCTGAGCGCGCGGGCGAGCGAGATGACGTGGCCGCCATAGATCAGGCGGCGGCCGAAGCGGGTCTCCTTGCCGCTCAGGGCGTCGAAATGCACCTTGGCCGTGTTCTGGTAGAGGCGCGTGGCGATCTGGTGCTCGGCCTCCTCCACCGTCATGCCGTCGACGTGGTCGATCTTCTCGCCCACCGCGTAATCGGAGAAGCGATGCGGGCTGCCGGCGAGGTCGAGGTCGTAGGCCGAGACGTCGAGGGGCGGCAGGGCGCCCGCGAGGTCGGCCGGGTCGACGACCTTGGCGAAGCTCGGCACGTGCTCCTCGGCGATCGGGGCCTCCGGGTCGCGCTTGCGCACCAGCACCCAGCGGCAATAGCTCAGCACGGTCTCGCCCTCGGCGTCCGAGCCGGTCGAGCGCACGTAGACCACGCCGGTCTGGCGGTTCGAGCTCTCCTTGAGGCCGATCACCTCGGAGACCGTGGACAGGGTCTCGCCGGGATAGACCGGGCGGCGGAACCCGCCCTCGGCGTAGCCGAGGTTGGCCAGCGCGTTGAGCGAGATGTCCGGCACCGTTTTGCCGAACACCACGTGGAAGGTCAGCAGGTCGTCCAGCGGGCTCTTCGGGTAGCCGAGCGCTTGAGCGAACGCGTCCGACGACTGCACCGCGAAGCGCGGGCCGTAGAGGGCGGTGTAGAGCGCGACGTCGCCGGTGGTCACCGTGCGGGGGGTGGCGTGGCGGATGGTCTCGCCGAGGCGGTAATCCTCGAAGAAGCGGCCGGGATTGGTCTTCATGGGTCCTGGTGTCTCCGCGGCCGGGCGCGTCGTTCAGAGGTCTCGTCCGGCGCGCCGGGCGCCGGATCGCGGGCGGGGGCGGCGTCCGCGCGCCGGCCTTATCGGGCGTAGACGTAGGGGTCGGCCGGCACGAATTCGTGCAGCAGGCGGCTCACGAACAGCAGCAGCAGGATCAGGATGATCGGCGAGATGTCGACGCCGCCGAGGTTCGGCAGCAGGTTGCGGATCGGCCGCAGCACCGGCTCCGTGATCCGGTAGAGCACCTCGCCGATCTGCGAGACGATCGGGTTGCGCACGTTGACCACGTTGAAGGCGACGAGCCAGCTGAGGATCGCGCTGGCGATGAGGACGTAGATGAAGAGCTGGACGACGGTGTCGAAGAGCCAGATCAAGGAATTCATGCGCGAAACACGTGTCCTCGTGCGCCCGCGCGGGACACCGGGGACGGCGACGCGACGGCAGCGGGAATCGGGAATTGACAGTTCGATCGGCGCCGGCCTAAAAGGCCGGCGCCTTGGACGGGGCTGTAGCTCAGATGGGAGAGCGCCGCAATCGCACTGCGGAGGTCAGCGGTTCGATCCCGCTCAGCTCCACCAGGCTTTCCTGGTGGATGTCCACACGGCAAGGTCCGGCGTCGATAAGGCTGCCGTGACAGCGGGTTGAGACTCGACGTTCCCAGATTTCATCATCGTTGATCCTCGCGGCTCGCGCCGGCTGAGCGGTATTCCGGTCGGCTGGATCGCGGCGGCCTGGTCGCGCGACCGGTGCCGGGCTGGAGACCGTTCATCGCGTCGTTCGAGATGCGGGTCCGGTCGGGCGCGCAGCACCTCACCCTCGTCGGTCGTCGCCGTCGATCGACCGCGACTGCCCTCTCCGAGGTGGCGGCGCGGCGGCTTGGCGACGGACCCTTTGGAACGCTTTCGCCGCCTTCGCCGTATTGGGTCGGCGTTCTACCCACGCTTCGGGAAGGACCATCGTCGATTGCAAAGGCCGCGATGCCGGGGCCGTTCCGTCACGTCCGAATTCGATCGGGCGGGCCGCGATGATCGACGACTTCGCCTGGTTCCAGGGGAGACGAATTTGAGAATTCGGATTGCGATCGCCCTGTCCCTATTTTTGGCTGGGTGCCTGGCTCAAGGTGCCGTGGCGCAGACGGTCGAGGAGGCGCCGGACTCGGCAGACACCGAGGCCGTGAGGCCGGGACCGCCGCCGCCCTTGCCGGACCTGTCCAATCCGAACTCCCGCACCGGGGAAGGGCTCGGAGAGCCCGACGCGCAATCGGGCATCCCCAAGGCGCTGCGCGGGTCCGCGAGCAAGTCCGGCGGCCCGGCGAACGACCTCAACCCGGGCGGTAGGGCGGAAGAGCCGTCCCCGCCGAAAGGCGACCTCGCGAACGTGCTCACGGGCAAGGCGCTGTTTCACGGCAACTATTGCGGCGCGGGCCAGCGCGGCGTCGACCTGCCGCCGACCGACGCCCTCGACGCCGCCTGCCAACGCCACGACGCCTGCTACGATGCGGCCGGGCACCGCTCGTGCGCCTGCGACCAGGCGTTGAAGCGGGAGGCGACGGCGGTGTCGGAGCAACCGAAGGTCACGCTCGAGGTCCGGCGGCGCGCCTTGAGCGTCGTCGAGGCCGCCGACGCGATGAATTGCCGGGCGCCCTGACGCGGCCCCGGCCGGCGGCGGTGCGGACGTCCGCACCGCGTCACAGGGCCAGCGGCGCGTTGTCGACGACCTCCTTCATCACGAAGAACGTCCGCGTCTGGCGCACGCCGGGAAGCGCGATCAGGGTGCTGCTGTGCAGGCGGTTGAAGTCCGCCATGTCGCGCACCCGGATCTTCAGGAAGTAGTCGAAGTCGCCCGCCACCAGGTGGCAGTCGAGCACCGTCGGCATCGCGCGGGCCGCCGCCTCGAAGGCCGCGAAGCTCTCCGGCGTCGAGCGGTCGAGCACCACGCCGACGATCACCAGGGCGCCGAGGCCGACCTTGCTCGGCGCGACCTCGGCGCGGACCGACGTGACGTAACCGTCGGCGAACAGCCGCTGCGTCCGGCGGTGGCAGGTCGCCGCGCTGGTGTTCACGCGCTTGGCGATCTCGGCGTTGCCCATCCGCCCGTCCGCCTGAAGCAGGCGCAGGATCTTCAGGTCGATGCGATCGAGCCCTGCGTCGGTGGACGAATCTTTCACGAACCTGCCGCCTCACCATCCGCCGAGCGCCATTTTCCGGCGACCAGAGGAACACGGCGGCAAGGCGCGCGCCACCGGCGAGAGCACCTTCCGAAAGGCCTGAGGCGCATCGCAACGGCCGAGGCCGTTGCGGCGCGCAAGCGTCTCAGGCGGCCAGCGCGGCGGCGATGTCGCGCTCGAGGGAGGCGGGCTTGGCGGTCGGCGGATAGCGGCCGACCACACGGCCGTCGCGGCCGACGAGGAACTTCGTGAAGTTCCACTTGATGCCGGCCGTGCCGAGGAGGCCCGGCTTCTCGCCCTTGAGATGCTGGTAGACCGGGTCGGCGCCAGCCCCGTTGACCTCGACCTTCGCCAGCAGCGGGAAGCTCACGTCGTAGGTCAGGCTGCAGAACTGGGCGATCTCGGTGGCGTTTCCCGGCTCCTGCGCGCCGAACTGGTTGCAGGGGAACCCGAGCACCACGAGCCCGGCCTCGCGATGCGTCTTCCACAAGGCCTCCAGCCCCTCGTATTGCGGGGTGAACCCGCATTTCGAGGCGGTGTTGACGACGAGCACGACCTTGCCGCGATATTGGGCCAGCGGATGCGGGGTGCCGTCGGCGGCCTTCGGGGTGAAATCGAACAGCGTCGCCATCAGGCCGCGGTCCGCCGCTCGACGAGGCGGGCGAGGAAGGCGGCGCCGATCGGGATGATCGTGTCGTCGAAATTGTAGCTCGGGTTGTGCAGGCCGGCCCCGGGCGAGGCGCCGATCCAGGCGTAGGCGCCCGGCACCGCCATCGCCATGTCGGCGAAGTCCTCGCTGCCCATCTTCGGGCTCGAGTTCAGGTCGACCCGCTCGGGTCCGAACAGCTCGGTCGCGGTCTCGATCGCAGCTTGCGTCTGGTCGGCGGCGTTCTCCAGCACCGAGAACTTGTCCTGGATGTCGACCGTGATCTCGGCGCCGTAGGCCGCGCCGTAGCCCTTGGCGAGTTCCCGCATCCGGTCGCCCGCGAGCTTGCGCAAGTCGCGATCGAAGGTGCGGATCGTGCCGGCCATGTGCGCGGTGTCGGGGATGACGTTGTAGGCCGAGCCGGCCTCGAACCGGGTGATCGACAGCACGATCGACTTCAGCGGGTCGGCGTTGCGCGAGACGATCGACTGCAGCGCCTGGGCGAGGGCGGTGGCGACCACGATCGGGTCGATGCCGCTGTGGGGCTGCGCCGCGTGGATGCCGCGGCCCTTGACGTGGATGTCGAAGAAGTCGGCCGCCGCCATGATCGGGCCGGGCCGCAGCTTGATCGTCCCGTGCGGGCCGCTCGGCTGGTTGTGCAGGCCGTAGATCTCGTCGCAGGGGAAGCGCGTGAACAGCCCGTCGGCGAGCATGGCGCGGGCGCCGCCCAGGCCCTCTTCGGCGGGCTGGAACACGAACACCGCCGTGCCGTCGAAGTCGCGGGTCTCGGCGAGGTAGCGGGCGGCGCCGACGAGCATGGTGGTGTGGCCGTCATGCCCGCAGGCGTGCATCTTGCCGGGGATGGTCGAGCGGTAGGGGAGGTTGGTCTCCTCCTCGATCGGCAGGGCGTCCATGTCGGCGCGCAGGCCGATGCGGCGGCCGTTGTCGCTGCGGCCCTTCAGGATGCCGACGACGCCGGTGCCGCCGACGTTGCGGTGGACCTCGATGCCGAAGCCTTCGAGCAGGTCGGCGACGATGCCGGAGGTGCGCACCTCCTCGAAGCCGATCTCGGGATGGGCGTGGAGGTCGCGGCGGAGCGCCGTCAACTCGTCGGCGTAGGTGGTGATGCGATCGATCGGACTCATGCGCTTCAAGACTCTTCCGGGCTGGACCGTCGGAACGGCGTCAGGGTGTCGAGTTCGTCCACCATGGCTTCGACATGGGCGCGCTCGCGCTGCAAGTAGTCGGCCACCGCGCGACGCAACGAAGGGTCGGCGATGTCGTGCGCGGAGTGCATCAGCACCGGCCGGTAGCCGCGCGCGAGCTTGTGCTCGCCCTGCGCCCCGGCCTCGACCCGCTTCAGGCCCCGCGCGATCGCGAAGTCGATCGCCTGGTAGTAGCAGACCTCGAAATGCAGGAACGGGTGCTCCTCGATGCAGCCCCAGTTCCGGCCGTAGAGGGCGACGTCGCCGATCAGGTTGATCGCGCCGGCGACGTAGCGGCCCTCGCGCTTGGCCAAGATCAGCAGGACGCGCTCCGGCATCCGCTCGGACAGGAGCGTGAAGAAGCGCCGGTTGAGGTAGGGCCGGCCCCATTTGCGCGCGCCGGTGTCGGTGTAGAATTCGTAGAAGGCGTCCCAATGCGCCTCGGTGAGGTCGGCCCCGGTCAGGTGCTCGATCGTGATGCCGGAGGACAACGCGTCGCGCCGCTCGCGCTTGATGCTCTTGCGCTTGCGCGAGGCGAGCGCGGCGAGGAAGTCGTCGAAGGTCGCGTAGCCGGCGTTCTCCCAATGGAACTGCTGGTCGGTGCGCTGGAGGAAGCCGGCCGCACCCGCCCGCTCCCATTCCGGCTCCTGCATGAAGGTGACGTGGATCGAGGAGGCCTTGGTCTCGGACCGCAGCGCCCTGAGGCCCGCCACCAGGGCGGAAGTCGCGACGTCCACGTCGGCGCCGGGCGCGATCAGGAAGCGCGGACCGGTGACGGGGGTGAACGGCACGCTCACCTGCAGCTTCGGATAGTAGCTCCCGCCGGCCCGCTCGAAGGCGTCGGCCCAGCCGTGGTCGAAGATGTATTCGCCCTGGCTGTGGGACTTCAGATAGCACGGCACGACCCCGAGCAGTGCGTCGTCGCGCTCGACCGCCACGTGCAGCGGCAACCAGCCGGTCCGCCGCGAGACGCAGCCGGAATCCTCCAGCGCCGAAAGGAAGGCGTGGCTGACGAAGGGGTTGTGGGTCTCGTCGCCCGCGCCCAGCGTCTCGGCCGAGGTGGCGCAGGCGTCCCAGGCCGCCGCCCCGATCTCCTTCAGGCCGGCCAGCGCGCGGACCTTGAGGACGGTCTCGGAGGTCTCAGGCTCGTGCGGAGCGCCGGGTTTTTCCATGGCGACAATCTAGCCCGAAGGGCAGGGGGGACAAGGCGGCGCCGCGCATCCCGCCGTCGCAGCGGGGGGCAGGGCGGCTCGCTTACCTCTTGGTAACACTCAGTGATACCATCCTGTGCGTTATCCTGAGGTAGGATGCACCAGGGGGCCGGCTCTGATCCAGAGCTTCGCAGATCGCGTGACCGAGGCGGTCCATCGCGGCAGCCGGCCGAAGGGGTTCCCCGCCACGATCTTTCCCGCGGCGCGACGCACGCTCGCCGTCCTCGATCGGGCGGCCGACCTGAACGACTTGCGAGCGCCGCCCGGCGATCGGCTTCACCCTCTGACCCATGACCGCATCGGACAGCATGCGATCCGGATCGACGACCAGTATCGAATCTGCTTCCGCTGGACCGAACATGGCCCGGCGGATGTCGAAATCGTCGATTATCACTGAGGACCCGTCGATCAATGACGGCTTGGAGATCGCCGCCTTGGAGACGCTGCCGCCGCTTCACCCCGGCGAGGTGCTGCGCGAGGAGTTTCTGGTTCCCCTCGGCCTGACGCCCTACGCGGTGGCGAAGGCCTGCGGCGTCCCCCGCACGCGGATCGAACGGATCGTCCGCGAGGAGATCGGGATCACCGCCGACACCGCGCTCCGGCTCGGACGCTATTTCGGGACCTCGGCGCAGCTCTGGCTCGGCCTGCAGATCCGCTACGACATCGAGGTCGCAGCAGCGCGGGCGGGTGACGCCCTGGCGCTGATCAAGCCGCTTCCGCGCGAGGCCGCCTAAGGCCGGAGCCGGGCGTTCAGGCCGAAAACCCCTCGAACACCATCTGGTCGGCATGCGCCTGTGCGAGGCGGCGCTGGGCCTCGGTGCGCACCGTCCAGGCCATCACCGGCAGGTGCCCGAGCACGCGGGCGAGGTGCGTCGCGGCGCAGGGCAGGTCGTCGACCCGCCAGGACACGAAGTCGGGCCGGGTCTCCTCGATGTGCAGCAGGTCCGAGAGCCGGCGGCGTGCCGAATCGGTGAGGGCGGCGTAGGCCGGGTCGTCCTGGTTCGTCTCGCCGACGATGCCGCGCGGGACCGCGTCGGGCACCAGGCCGCGCAAGGCCGCGACCACCTCCGGATCGAAGGACTTCACCGCGACCGGCCCGGCGTAGGCGCTCAGCACCTCCGCGACGCGGCGGGTCAGGGTCAGGTCGCCGGTAGTGGACGACTTGATCTCGACGACGAGCGGGGTCCGCCCGGCGATCTCGGCGAGGAAGTCCGGCAGCGTCGGGATCGTCTCAGTCGTGCCCGCGACCGCGAGGCCGCGAAGGTCGGCGGCCCGCATCGCGGCGACGGGGTCGGCGACGCCCGCCAGCCGCCCCAGGGCCGCGTCGTGGAAGACCATCGCCTCGCCGTCGGCGCTGATCTGCACGTCGCACTCGATGGCGTAGTTGCCCGCGATCGCCGCGCGCGCGGCGGCGATCGTGTTCTCGGGCCGGCCCGCCGCGCGGTCGTGCAGGCCGCGATGGGCGATCGGCCGCGCGACGAGCCAGCCGAGTTCCATCACCGCACCTCGAACATCGCCTCGACCTCGACGGCGGCGTCGAGGGGCAGTTCCGCGACCCCGACCGTGGAGCGGGCGTGACGGCCGCGGTCGCCGAGCACCGCGACCATCAGGTCGGAGGCGCCGTTCATGATGCCGGCGATGCCGGAGAAGCTCGGCACGCAATTGATGAAGCCGCCGAGCCGGACGCATTGCACGACCCCGCGCTCGAGGTCGCCCACCGCCGCCTCGACCTGCGCCAGCACGTTGAGCGCGCAGAGCCTGGCCGCGGCGATCCCGTCCTCGGCCGAGACCTCGGCGCCGAGCTTGCCGACATGGCCCGCGCCGAGCTTGCCGTCCGCCCCGAAGCAGATCTGGCCCGAAACCACCACGAGGTTGCCGCTGCGCACGAAGGGCACGTAGTTCGCGACCGGCGCCGCCGCCTTCGGCAGGGTGAGCCCGAGGCTCTCGAGGCGTTCCTTGACCGTGCTCATGAAAGGGCTCCGCGTGTCCGTTCTCGGCGATGCACCGGCTCTGGAGCATGGGCCGCGGCCGGCACGCAAGGCCCTTCTCGGAGGCATCGTGGAGTCGAGCCGGCAAACGACGCCCGTTTTACAGGCATGTCCGCCACGACACCCGGCCCTCTCATTGACAGCGCGGCCGCGTTTCTTAGTAATCGCGCGCGTGCCGCCCCGGTGACGAGGCGGCACTTTCGTTTTTGCACGCAGGGCACGGGTCCTGCACGCAGCCTGACAACGCCGGGTCTTCACCCGGCCCGCCGACACGGAGACGGGATCGTGACATCCGCCCTTCTGCCGACCTATGCCCGGGCCCCCATCGCCTTCGAGCGTGGCGAGGGCGCATGGCTGGTGGCGCGCGGGGGCGAGCGATACCTCGATTTCGGCGCCGGCATCGCGGTGAACGCGCTGGGCCACGCCCACCCGCACCTCGTCGAGGCCCTGACCACCCAGGCGCAGAAGCTCTGGCACACCTCGAACCTGTTCGAGATCCCCGACGGCGAGCGCCTCGGGCAGCGTCTGGTCGACGCGAGCTTCGCCGACGTGGCGTTCTTCTGCAATTCGGGCGCCGAGGCCAACGAGGCCGCGATCAAGATGGCGCGGAAGTACCACGCCGCCGGCGGGCACCCCGAGCGCTACCGCATCATCACCTTCGAGGGCGCGTTCCACGGGCGCACGCTGGCGACGCTGGCCGCCGGCGGCCAGCAGAAGTACATCGAGGGCTTCGGCCCGAAGGTCGACGGGTTCGACCAGGTGCCCTTCGGCGACCACGAGGCGCTGCGCGCCGCGATCGGCCCCGAGACGGCGGCCGTGATGATCGAGCCGATCCAGGGGGAGGGCGGCGTCCGCCCGGTGCCGCCGCAATGCCTGCGGGGCCTGCGCGCGCTCTGCGACGAGCACGGCCTGATGCTGATCATGGACGAGGTCCAGACCGGCGTCGGCCGCACCGGCCGCCTGTTCGCGCACGAGTGGTCCGGCGCCGCGCCCGACATCATGAGCGCGGCCAAGGGCATCGGCGGCGGCTTCCCGCTGGGCCTGTGCCTGGCGACCCGCGAGGCCGCCCGCGGCATGGTCGCCGGCAGCCACGGCACCACCTTCGGCGGCAACCCGCTCGCCATGGCCGTCGGCAACGCCGTGCTCGACGTGGTGCTGGGCGACGGCTTCCTCGACCACGTCCAGCGCGTCGCGCTGGTCCTGAAGCAGAAGCTCGGGGCGCTGCCCGACCGCTACCCACACGTCGTCACCGAGATCCGCGGCGAGGGGCTGATGCTCGGGCTCAAGCTCGCCGTGCCCAACACCGAGTTCGCTGCGGCCGCCCGCGCCGAGCACCTGCTGGTGATCCCGGCGGGCGACAACGTGGTCCGCCTGCTGCCGCCGCTGATCGTCACCGAGGCCGACGTCTCCGAGGCGGTCGCACGCCTCGAAGTCACGGCGGCGGCGTTCACGGCCGCGATGCGCGGAGCCGCCGAGTGATGCCGACGTGATGCTGATCCCGGCTCCCGAAGGCGGAGCCGCCGACCGAACCCGGACATGATGTGTTGAGATGACTGCCCCCCTGAACGGCCGGACCAGCGGCCCCACGACCGGCGCGAGCGCGCCCCGCCACTTCCTCGACCTGTCGGACTTCTCCGGCGCCGACCTCCGCCGGGTGCTCGACGCCGCGGCCGCGATCAAGGGGCGCCGCCGCAAGGGCGAAGTCGCCGCCGACCGCCCGCTCGCCGGCAAGAACCTCGCGATGGTGTTCGACCGACCTTCGACCCGCACCCGCGTCTCCTTCGACGTGGCGATGCGCGAGCTCGGCGGCGAGACGTTGATGCTAACGGGCTCCGAGATGCAGCTCGGCCGCGGCGAGACCATCGGCGACACCGCGCAGGTGCTCTCCCGCTTCGTCGACGCGATCATGATCCGCATCCTGGATCACGCGCTGATGCTGGAGCTGGCCGAAAACGCCACGGTGCCGGTGATCAACGCGCTGACCAAGCTCTCGCATCCGTGCCAGATCATGGCCGACGTGCTGACCTTCGAGGAGCATCGCGGGCCGATCCAGGGCCGCACGGTGGCCTGGTCGGGCGACGCCAACAACGTGCTGACGAGCTGGGCGCACGCGGCCGCGCGCTTCGACTTCACCCTCAACGTCGCCTGCCCGCCCGAGCTGGCGCCGCCGCCGGCGCTGATGGCCTGGGCACGCGCCGAGGGCGCCCGCGTCAACGTCACCGCCGACGCCTTCGCCGCGGTCGAGGGCGCCGACGCGGTCGTGACCGATTGCTGGGTCTCGATGGGCGACGAGGACGAGGCTCACCGCCACAACCTGCTCAACCCCTATCAGGTGAACGGCGCGCTGATGCGGGCCGCCGCCAAGGACGCGGTGTTCATGCACTGCCTGCCCGCCCATCGCGGCGAGGAGGTCACCGCCGAGGTGATGGACGGCCCGCAATCGGTGGTGTTCGACGAGGCGGAGAACCGCCTCCACGCCCAGAAGGGCATCCTGGCGTGGTGCATGCGGGCGAACGGCCTGTAGCGGGTCGCGAACGGGCGGCCGATCGGACGCAGCGGCCGGACGGGTCGCGGGCCTTGACCGTATGAACATCGTGTATACGTTCAGGCTCCAAGACGCCCCCGACGAGACGTAGAAGGCGACCGCCTTGAGCATCGACGGCCTGAGCAACGTCCCGGCGCGGCGCGGGACGACGATCAACCTGCGCATCGAAGCCGAGACGCGGGACCTGATCGACGACGCCGCCTCGGTGCTCGGCAAGACGCGGACCGAGTTCATGATCGACACCGCGCGCCATCACGCCATCGACGTGCTGCTCGATCAGCGCCTGTTCGTCCTCGACGACGCGCGCCATGCCGCGTTCGTCGCGGCCCTCGACGCACCGCCGGCCGAAAGGCCGAGGCTGAGCGCGCTCATGGGGAGGAATCCCGCCTGGGAGCGCTGATCGGGCCGCCGGTTCCCCTGGGTCCGGAGCACGCCCTGGATGGATTCTCCTGCGGCCGACCGGTGCTCGACGATTGGCTGAAGCGGCAGGCACGCCGCAGCGAGGGCCGGTTCGCCCGGACTTATGTGGTCTGTGCGGACGGCGCGGTGGTGGGGTATTACTGCATCTCCGCGGGGACGGTCGCGCGGGAGGATGCCCCGGGGCGGATTCGACGCAACGCGCCGGAGCCGATCCCGGTCTCGATCCTAGGCCGGCTGGCCGTGGACCAGCGTTGGGCCGGCCGTGGGCTCGGGGCCGACCTCCTGGCCGATGCGCTGCGCCGGATCGCCAACGCGGCCGACGTGATCGGGATCGGCGCCGTCCTGATCCATGCGCTCGACGACCAGGCGCTCGCATTCTACCGCAGGCAGGCGGAGTTCCTCGAATTCCCCGACCGCTCGCGCACCCTGTTCCTGCCGATCGGCGCGCTGACCGGCGGACGATGACGACCCGAACGCTTCCAAGCCGAACGCTTCCAAGCCGAACGCTTGCAGGCCAAATACGTGCAGGCCGACCGCTTCCAGGACCGAGTTGAGACCATGACCGCCGGACACGACACAACCCCGATCAACGAAGGCAACGGTCACGACGGCGCCGACGACTGCGTGCTGCCGTTCGCGGTCGAGGCGCTCGACGTGCGCGGGCGCGTCGTCCGGCTCGGGCCCTCCGTCGACACGATCCTGCGGCGGCACGGCTACCCGGATGCGGTGGCGCGCCTGCTCGGCGAGGCGGCGGCGCTGACCGTGCTCCTCGGCTCGTCCCTGAAGTTCGAGGGCCGGTTCCAGCTCCAGACCAAGACCGACGGCCCGGTCGGGATGATCGTCGTCGACTTCGAGGCGCCCGACCGCCTGCGCGCCACCGCGCGGTTCGAGGCGGAGGCCATCGCCGCCCTCGGCGCCGGCCCGCACAAGGCCGCCGAGCTGATCGGGCAGGGGCATCTGGCCATGACCATCGACCAGGGCTCGGCCGCCAGCCGCTACCAGGGCGTCGTCGCGCTGGAGGGACAGAGCCTGGAGGAGGCCGCGCACCAGTACTTCCGCCAGTCCGAGCAGATCCCGACCGAGGTGCGGCTCGCCGTGGCCGAAGCCTTCGAGGACGGGCAGAGCCGCTGGCGCGCCGGCGGGCTGCTGGTGCAGTTCCTCCCCCAATCGATCGACCGGGCGCGGCTCGCCGACCTGCCGCCGGGCGACATCCCGGAGGGCCGCGTCCACCTCGACGAGCACGGCACCCGGGAGGACGACGCCTGGGTCGAGGCGCGCGCCCTCGTCGGCACCGTGGAGGACCACGAGCTCGTCGACCCGGCGGTCTCGAGCGAGCGGCTGCTCTACCGGCTGTTCCACGAGCGCGGCGTGCGGGTATTCGACGCGCAAGGCGTGCACGAGCAGTGCCGCTGCTCGCGCGAGCGGGTGATGGGCATGATCCGCTCGTTCTCGCCCGAGGAACGCCGCGAGATGATCGCCGACGACGGCCGCGTCGTGATCACCTGCGAGTTCTGCTCGCGCCGCTACGACCTCGACCCGGCCGAGGTCGAGGCGGAGGTGGCCGAGACGCCGAAGCAGTAGAACCGAACCCTGTCCGGTTCACGGCCAAGCTTGATCCACGGATAGACTGAACATCGATTTCTAAAAATCAGTCTCCGGCGATGAAACGGTTTTCGAACCTTCGGCGTTTCGATGCTTCCAACAACGTCGCAAGAACGCCGGAGGAAGCATCATGAAAAGAGTCGCCATCGGGCTCGCAGCCCTGCTGTTCAGCACGTCCGTCTACGCCCAGGGCGCGGCCGGAAACGCGGCCGGCGCCGGGACGGGCCGCGCGAATACCGGATCGATGGATGCAGGCGGCAAGGCGGGCGGCAACACGGGCGGCGCCGGCGCGACGGCCGGCGGCCGGATGTCGGAGACGCGGGGTGAGAGCCGGAACACCGCCGCCGGGAACGGGGCCGGAGGCCGCGAGAACGGGATGCAGGCCGGACGGGCCGACCGCCAAGGCGTCGATCGTCAGGGCGCCGACCGTCAGGCGGCCGGCCGCGAAGACCGCCGCGACGCGGATCGGGTGGAAGCTCGCGGCGGCAACCGCGACGGGATGCGCCGCGACCGCGCCGAGCGCGACACGCGCAGCGAGCGCCGGGAGACCCGCACCGACATCCGCTCCGAGCGGGCCGGCGGCGGCTTCCGCCGGGAAGGACGGTTCGTGTTCGTCGGCGGCCAGCGCGTGGTCTACGGCTCGCCCGAGTACCGCCGGCTCGTCACCGTCGAGCGCCGGGGCGGCACGCGGGTCCGCACCGTCACCATCCGCGGCCACCGCGTCCTCTACGGCTCGCCCGAGTACCGTCGCCTCGTGACCGTCCGCGAATCCGGGCCGCGCGTGCGCTACGTGACCATCCGCGGGCAGCGGGTGCTCTACGGATCGCCCGAGTACCGCCGCCTCAGCGTGACCACGACCGAGCGCCGCGGCGGCCGCGTCGCGGCCGACTTCCGCGGTCGGGACCGCATCGACGTGCGGACCCGCTCCGCCCGGACCGAGACCCGCGACGACCGCGGCTTCCGCAACGCCGACCGCCGCAACGCGGGCGAGCGCAACGCCGACCGGGGATCCGAGCGCAACGCCGACCTGCGGGGCGGCCAGGGCGGGCGCAACGGCCAGGACTTGCGGGGCGGCCAGGACCTGCGGGCTGGCCAAGACCTGCGGGGCGGCCAGGACAAGGGCGGCATCCGCAACGCCTCCGAGCGCACGGGCGGCCGTGACGGTGGCCGCCAGATGGGCGGCCAGATGAGCGGTCAGGGCGGGCGCGATGCTGGCATGACCGGCGGCGCGTCCGAGCGCGGCACCCCGGGCACCCGCGGCGGTGGGCGCGACGGTCGCAACTGATCGGCTCGCCTCACGAGCGGGGAGGGGGCGACGCCGCCTCCCCGTTCCGTTGCGCCGTCAGTTCCTGAGCACCGGCTCGGCGATGTCGACGGCATGGCGGCCGGCCAGGTATTCCGGCTGGAACAGGCACATCCGCACGGCGTCCCGGTAGCGGCCGTTCATGAAGAACTCGTCCCGCAGGATGCCCTCGGGCCGGAAGCCGCAGCTCTCGTAGATCCGCACAGCGCGGGCGTTGTCCTTGTCGACGTGCAGGTAGAGCTTGTGGATGTTGAGCACGCTGAAGGCGTAGTCCATCGCGATCCGGGTCGCCTGGCGGGCGAAGCCCCGGCCCTGGAACCCGGGGTGGATCGCGATCTGGAACTCGCAGCGCCGGTGCAGGTGGTTGATCTCGACGAGCTCGACGAGGCCCGCCGGCTGGCCGTGCAGCGTCGCGATGATGAAGCGCCGCTCGGTCTGGTTGTGGATGTTGCGCTCGTAGAGCTGCGCCAGCTCGGCGAAGGACTCGTAGGCCTCCTCGAACCAGTAGCGCATGATGCTGTCGTTGTTGTTGAGCTGATGCACGAACATCAGGTCCTCGCGCTCCAGCGGGCGGAGCTTGACCCTGTCGGGAACGGTCTCGTTCATGCGGCGCAGGCCTCGATCAGCCGGCGCAGGAACGCCTCCCCGTCCCTCAGCGCCGCCAGGGTGATGAACTCGTCGGGCTGGTGCGCCTGGTCGATCGAGCCCGGCCCGCAGACCACCGTCGGGATGCCCGCCTGCTGGAAGCGACCGGCTTCCGTGGCGTAGGGCATCGACACGGTGCGGTTGCGGTTGGCCATCCGCAGCGCCAGCCGCTCGGACTCCGAGCCCGGATCGGGCAGGAGGCCGGGGATCGCGATCTCCTCGACGGTCTCGATCCGGCCGAAGGGGCCGTAGCGGTTCAGGCGCTCGCGGGTCACCGCCTCGGCCTTGGCCTGGAACAGGCGCGGGATCTCGGCCATGTCGAGGTCGGGCAGGCCGCGGAACTCCCAGTGGAAGGCGCATTCCTTCGGCAGGATGTTGCGGGCGGTGCCGCCGTGGATCGTGCCGACATGCACGGTGGTGGCGGGCGGATCGAACCGGCCCGACGCGTCGCCGCGCGCGATCATCCGGTCGGCGATGGCGTTGAGCCCGGAGACGAGGTCGCAGGCCGCCATCACGGCGTTGGCGCCCAGCATCGGCTTGGCCGAATGCGCCTCGTGGCCGTGCACCGTGGTGTGGAAGGTGACGATGCTCTTGTGCGCGTCGGCGACCTCGAGGTCGGTCGGCTCGCCGACGATCACCGCGCCCGGCCGCGGCAGGTCGAGGCCGAAGCGGGCGATCGCATCCATCACGCCGAGGCAGGTGGTCTCCTCGTCGTAGGACAGCAGGATGTGGATCGGCCGTTTCAGGTCGGCGGCGAGGTAGTCCGGCACCAAGGCGAGGGCGGTGGCGCAGAAGCCCTTCATGTCCACCGCGCCGCGACCGTAGGCCCGGCCGTCGGCCACGCGCAGGGTGAACGGGTCGGCGGTCCAGGCTTGGCCTACGACGGGGACGACGTCGGTGTGCCCCGACAGCACGACGCCGCCGTCGACCGGCGGGCCGATCGTGGCGAAGAGCGCGGCGCGGTCGCCGGCGGCGTTCGGGATGCGGGAATAGGGGACGCCCCAGCCGTCGAGGTAGGCGGCGACCCAGTCGATCAGGGCGAGGTTCGGCTTGGAACTCTCGGTGTCGAAGGCGACGAGGTGGGCGAGGATGTCGAGCGGGGTCATCCGCTCGCCGGAACCGGGCATCGGTCGTGTCCTTGGGCGGCCGGCCCCGGGCGCCGGCCCGAAACCGATCAGTGCAGGCTGCGGCGGATATGCGGGCTGTCGAGGGAGAAGGCCGGGATCTCGGCCTCGAAGCTCTCGCCCGCGACCGTGGCCATGGTGTAGCTGCCGGCCATCAGCCCGTCCGGCGTGGTGAGCGGGCAGCCGCTGGTGTAGCAGAACGACTCGCCCGGCTCCAGCACCGGCTGCTTGCCTACGACGCCGGCGCCACGCACCTCCTGGCAGTCGCCGCGCCCGTCGATGATGCGCCAATGGCGCGAGCGGAGCTGCACCTGCTCGGCGCCGTTGTTCACGATCTCGACGGTGTAGGCGAAGAAGTACCGGCTTTCGCCCGGCGAGGATTCCTCCTCGACGAAGCGCGGATTGACGGTCACGCTGATTCCGCGCGTCTCGGCCTTGTACATCGTCCCTAATTGCCCTCTTCAGCGGCGACCGAGTTCGGTCTAGCTCGGGTCTAGACGGCTCGAAGCCGCTTTTCGATGCGACTTTCATCGTGGTAGTTGCCGGGAGAATTCCCGTCAATCGCGGTGAAGTACGTCGCGGCGGCGGCAGGGGCAGGGCCGGCATGGTCGAGGGTTTGACGGGCCGCCCGAGGCGGTTCGGGGGCGCGCGGCCCTCGCTGCCCGCGCTCGCGCACGGCGCCGCCTGGACGGCGCTCCTGGCGGTCGCGGGCTTCCTCGCCTGGCGCGATCCCGGCACGAACCTGCCCCCCGCGGCGGCGCTCGCGGCGGCGCTGATCCTCGACGGCGGGGCCCGGATCGCGGCGGCCCGGATCGCGGGACGGACAGGCCCCGATCCGCGGCTTTCCGGCCTGCCCTCCCTGGTGCTCGGCGTCGGCGGCGCCCTCGGCCTCCTCGCCGGCGGGGCCGCGTTGCTGCTGTTCCCTCGCGCGGTCCCGGTGCTCGCGAGCGCGCTCGCCGGCCTGATCGCGATCGGCGCGCTGGCCCGGCTCGCCCTGATCCGGATCGTCCTCGCCCTGCCCGGCGAGGAACCGGGCGAGCCGCGCCCGGCGCCGGCCGAGCCTCCTTTAAGCCGGCGTTAGGCGCTTTGCCCGAAAACGACCGATGGTGACGGCCGGACGGGGCGCGCGAGAGACATGAGCACGACGCCGAGCCCGGTTGCCGGGACAAGCCCTTCAGCCGGGAACGCTTCTTCTGCGGGGCAGGGCGCCGCGGCGGCACCCGGAGCGCCGCGCGACGGCATCCTGTCGGCCGAGGGCATCGCCGCCCTGGCGCAGGCGGGCGGCATCCTGACGGCTTCCCCCTTCGCCGCCGACCAGATCCAGCCCGCGAGCCTCGACCTGCGCCTCGGGGCGCGGGCCTGGCGCGTGCGCACCAGCTTCCTGCCAGGCGCGTCCCGCGCGGTCTCGGCCTGCGTCGCGCGCCTTTCGTTCCACGAGATCGACCTGCGGCCCGGCGCGGTGCTGGAGACCGGCTGCGTCTACATCGCCGAGCTGCAGGAATCCCTGGCCCTGCCCGAGACCCTCGCGGCGGCGGCCAACCCGAAGAGCTCGACCGGGCGGATCGACGTGTTCACCCGCGTCATCACCGACCGGGCGGAGGCGTTCGACCAGGTCGAGGCCGGCTATCGCGGGCCGCTCTACGCCGAGATCTCGCCGCGCACCTTCCCGGTCCTGGTCCGCACCGGCTCGCGCCTGTCGCAGATCCGCTTCCGCCGCGGCACGGTGCGGCTGCGCGACGACGAACTCGTCGCGCTGCACGCGCGCTCGCCGCTCGTCACCGCGGCGGCGCCGTCCTTCCACGGCGGCGTCGCCGTCTCCGTGGACCTCGCCGGCTTCGACGGGCTCATCGGCTACCGGGCCAAGCGCCATACCGGCCTCGTGGACGTGGACGCCCCCGGGCGCCACGCGGCGGCCGAGTTCTGGGAGCCGCTGCCGGCCGACGGCTCGGGCTCGCTGATCCTCGATCCCGGCCAGTTCTACATCCTGGCCTCGAAGGAATCGGTGCAGGTGCCGCCCGACCACGCCGCCGAGATGGTCCCGTTCGACCCGCTGGTGGGCGAGTTCCGGGTCCACTACGCCGGCTTCTTCGATCCCGGCTTCGGCTATGCCGGCGCCGGCGGCACCGGCGCGCGCGCGGTGCTGGAGGTGCGCTCGCGCGACGTGCCGTTCCTGCTCGAGGACGGTCAGATCGTCGGCCGCCTCGTCTACGAGCGCATGGAGGCGGTGCCGCGGATGCTCTACGGCGCCGGCGCCGGCTCGAACTACCAGGCGCAAGGGCTGAAGCTGTCGAAGCACTTCGCCTGAGGCGGCGCGGCCTTGAGTGACCCGGCCACCGCAATCCTCGCGCGGAGTCCGAGCCGGCCACGGGCGTGCCCGCGGCACGGTCGATCCAGATCACATTACCGCCGCCGACGAACCCAGGATGCCGGAGTGCTGGACGATCGCGTTGATGGGCAAGATCGCGTAGCCATCCCGGTCGGCATCTGCATCCGGAAGTCGCGGCGCCCGCTTCGACGCCCCCTGTTCGTGTAACGGCGCACCGAACCCGCCGAGCCGTGCGACCTGTCCGTGGGACGGCGCGCGAAAAAGCTCCGATTTCGCGGTGGCTTGCTGAATCCAACGCCGTCGGAAGGGAGTGGTGGGCCCGGCAGGACTCGAACCTGCAACCAGACCGTTATGAGCGGCGGCATTCAACGTAAAAAGCAAGCAATATCAGTTACATCGTTTTTGATTGGCGACGAATGTTCTCGTTCGGTTTCGTGGTTTTAGTGGGGAAACTGTGGGAGTAGGGCAGGGGGCCCTCTTTGTCCCCGCGGCTGTTCAGGCGGTAGCGCGGCAGGATGCCTGGTTCTACCATCGCCTCATGGCAGACCCCACCACCGGCGACCTGTTCAAAGCGAAGACGATCACCGACGACGAGGTGAACGCCGCCGTCGACGTGTTCATGCGCGACGCGACGGTGAGCCTGTTCCGCTTCGCGAGCGGGCATACGATCAATCCGGCTGCCGCGGTGAAGGATCACGAGCCGGCGCGGAAGGCCGTCGGCAATCCGGAAGCCGGCGATAAGTACCGCAGCAGCATGGTGCGGACGGCGATCCTTCTGGCGCGGCCGACGGTGCCGTGAGCGACGATCCCTGTCACGAGGCCGCTGAAGTCCTCCGCGTGATGGGCTTCGATGTGCAGCCAACGGGCGACGATTTCGGTTTGTGGCTCGTGGACGGCGAGATGTTCAGCGACGCTGAACTGGTCTCCCTGGCGCACGTCATCGGGCTGATGGCCGGCACCGAGACGATCCAGTGAAGCCGCCCGACATCCATCGCCGACGCCTGCCGCTATACCTGATCGCCTCGGGGTTCCTGGTGCTGCTTGCGGCTGAAGTTTGGGTGAGGCTGGCGTAGTTGCCAAGCGTCACTCCGGCTTCTCGCGCTTCGCGATGACCCGGCAAGCCTGACGCAGCGTGAGCTCCTGATCTGGGTACAGGGTCGCCGCGGCGTCGAGCACTAGGTGGCCGAGCTCGAAGCTCCACACCGTCGCCAGGTGCCATTCGATCGAGCCCGACGCCGTCCAGGCTTCGACGTTCAGACCGCGCTGGATCGGCGTCGGCACGATCTGCTTTTTCGACGGCGGCAGGATGAGCCGGGCCTGACACGCGCTCTCGTATTTGCGCACGGGTGGCGTCCCTGGGCGACGCTGGTGCCGGCACAAGCCCGATAGGTGCCGGAGCGCGTCGAGCTGCTGCATGGTGGGCCCGAAACGCGCAAGAAGGCCGTCGGTGGCGTAGACGCCCCTCCGGCTACAGCTCAGGCACTCCTGATCCTCCCCCGGTTCCACGGACACCTCTGATACGCTCCTTGCGGGCGGGGAAGGTGTTTGATGGCCAAGACGAGACGCGAGTTCACCCCAGAGTTCAAACGCGAGGCGGTAGCGCTGCTGGAGAGCAGCGGCCGCCCGCAGATGCAGATCGCGGCCGAACTCGGGATCCAACTCTCGATGCTGAGGCAGTGGCGCACGGGGCTGATGGGTGGCTCCCCACCGCCGCGGGCAGCAGGTTCACCGGGCGCCGCATCCGCGAGCCCGGTGGCTTCCCCCTCCGACCAGGCGGCCGAGATCGCCCGTCTGCGGCGTGAACTCGACCGGACGCGCATGGAGCGCGACGTCCTAAAAAAACTAGGACGGCAGAATTGGCTGTTTGAGCGTTGAGGGTGCGGGGGCGTCTACGGGGAGGCGCATGATGTCTCGCACCCAGTGTCGGACGCCGGATCGTGAGCGGGTCCTGGTTCCGGTCCGCCAGCAC
>NZ_VRVF01000034.1:0-51960 GCF_008040045.1 Methylobacterium sp. WL8
GGGGCGCCCTCCCCGCCCGCGGTGCTGAGCCAGACCCGGGCCGAGCGGTTGGCGTTGCCGACCAGCATGACCTCGATCGGCTCGATCTCGGAGAGCCCGCTCGCCGCCTTGGCGAGCGCCGCATCGAGGGCCGGGCGGTCGCGCTCGACCACCGATTCGGCGAAGTTCGGCTCCTCGGCGCCGGCCGCGGATTCGGCCACCGCATGGCGCGGCAGGGTGCCGAACAGGCGGGCGAACGAGGCGTTGGCCCTGGCGATCCGGCCCGAGCGGTCCAGCGTCGCGATGGCGATCGGCGAGTTGTTGAGGAAGCGCGCGAGCCGCACCTCGGCCGCGCGCTGCGGCTCGTCGCTCTCCGCGCCGGCGGAGCGGTTGATGACGAAGGTGCGCGACGCGCCGGGCTTGCCGTCCTTGCCGAAGGCGACGCGGTGGTAGAGCCGGGCCGGCATCGGGTGGCCGTTGCGGCGGCGGAGATCCAGGTCGAACCGGTCGGTGCGGACCTCGCCCGGGAGCCCGGCGTTCTGGATCAGCGCGTCGGCGGCGGGCGCGATCTCGGAGAGGTGCGGGCCGCCGGGGCCGACCACCGCGAGGTCGTAGCCGAGCCAGGCCGCCAGCGTCGCGTTCATGTAGACGATCGCGCCGGTCGGATCGATCGAGAGGAAGCCGGCGGGCGCGTGGTCGAGGTAGTCGATCGCGTGCTGGAGTTCCTGGAAGACGTTCTCCTGGCGCTCGCGTTCGGCGGTGATGTCGCCCACCGTCCAGAGCGAGGCGGCCCGTCCCGGCCGCGGCAGCGGCCGGACCTGGATGCGGTACCAGGCGAAGTCGCGCCCCCGCGCGCCGCCCGCCGGCGGCGGCGACATCCGCACCTCCTCGGCGTGGCTGCGCCCGTCGCGGGCGGCCTGCGACAGGCGGTAGATCGCCTCCGACACCTCCGGCGAGCCGACGAAGATCCGCTCGACCGGGCGCAGCGTCGAGAAGCTGTCGCCGCCCGCCACGTTCAGGTAGGCCTCGTTGGCGTAGATCAGCCGGCCGCCCTCCTCGACCACGACGGTGGCCTCGGGGGCGGCGTCGACGATCGCCTTGGTGATGTCGTCGCGCCCGCCCTGCCCGCTGAGCTGGATCGCCCCGATCGCCATCGCGAACAGGAAGAACACGCCGGCCATGGCGAGCAGCGCCAGCAGCCAGATGATCAGCGACTGCGCCTGCTCGTTGGCCACGAACGACAGCCCGATCGCCGCCCCGACCAGCAGCCCGGCGAGCACGAGCAGCAATCCGACCCGCCCGGGCCGTTCTGACCGGTCGATCGAGCCCGAAACCGCGGGCGTGGGTCCACTCAGATCCGGCATCGGGCCTTGAATCCACAAACGAAGGACCGGTTATGCCCTCACCCCGCCGATCGGCAAGCGCTGTCTTTCGGGACGCGCCGACTTCCGACGGGGGCCGCCTTCCGGTCGGTCCCGGCTTAGTCTGGCCGAGGAAGGTGGACAAACCGTGCGTTCGGCGCGCTCACGCGGCCCGGCGGCGCAGGCGCATGACGAAGCCGATCACCTCGGCGACCGCCTTGTAGTGCTCGGCCGGGATCGCCTCGTCGATCTCCACGGTGGCGTGGAGCGCACGCGCCAGCGGCGGGTTCTCCAGCACCGGCACGTCGTGCGACTTGGCGAGCTCGCGGATGCGGAAGGCCAGGGAGTCGACGCCCTTGGCGACGACGACCGGCGCGCCCATCCCGGCCTCGTAGCGCAGGGCCACCGCGTAGTGGGTCGGGTTGGTGATGACCACCGTGGCGGTCGGCACCGCCGCCATCATCCGCTTCTTCACCCGCTGCATGCGGATCTGCTTCATCCGCCCCTTCACCTCGGGGTTGCCGTCGGATTCCTTCATCTCCTGCTTCATCTCCTCCTTGGACATGCGCAGGCGCTGGCGCCAGCGGTAGCGCTGGTACAGGGCGTCGGCCATCGTGATCGCGAGGTGGATGGCGAGCACGCCGCCGAGCAGCTTGATGCTGATGCCGAGGATCGCCGTGAGGCAGGCGGCGGGGTCGAGGCGGGCGAACACCTCGAGGCGGTCGCGGTCGCGCCACAGCAGGGTCCCGACCACGACGCCGACCACCGCCATCTTGGCAAGGCCCTTCACGAACTGGAACAGCGCCTCCATCCCGAGGATGCGCTTGACGCCGGCCATCGGCGAGATCCGCTCGAACTTCGGCCCGAGCGTCTCGGTGGTGAAGACCAGCGGGTGCTGCAGCAGGCCGGCGGCCAGACCCGCCACCGCCACGAGCCCGGCCGGCACCGCGAGCGCCTGCAGCCAGATCGTCAGGGTACGGCCCGCGATGCCCACCATGGCGTGCGGGTCGTCGGGCACCGCGTGGGCGTTCATCAGGAAGCCGCGCATCTCGGCGACGAGCCCGCGGGCGATGCTCGGCCCCGCGATCACCAGCGCCAGGGTGAAGGCCGCCAGGATCGCGAAGGTGTTGATCTCGGTGCTGGTCGCGACGTTGCCCTGCTCGATCGCCTGGTCGAGGCGCCGCTGGGTCGGTTCTTCGGTCTTGTCTTCCTGCTCGGTGCCCTCGGACATGGCTCAGCCGCTCCCGAGACGGACCAGGATATGTCCACGTTCGGCGCCGACCTGCCCCCTCTCCCATGGGGAGAGGGCTGGGGTGAGGGTCGTGACCTCGCCGGAAAACTCACGCCCCTCATCCTGTCCTTCTCCCCCTGGGAGAAGGGACCTGCGCCTCGACCACGCGATGGTCCGACACCGGCTCACCGTCCGGCGAATTCCAGCAGGTAGCGGCCGAGGTCGTCCAGGAACACGGTCATCATCACGCCGAGCGAGCCGAACAGGATCAGCATGCCGATCAGCACCGAGGCCGGCACCGCGACGAAGAACACCTGCAGCTGCGGCATCAGCCGCGACAGCACCCCGAGGCCGAGGTTGAACAGGATGCCGAAGGCGATGAACGGCGAGGCGATCTGCACGCCGAGGGTGAAGCCGCGGCCGATCGCCTTCAGCGCCAGGGTCGCCGCGTCGCCGAAGGCCGGCACCGCCTGCGGCGGCAGCACCGCGTAGCTCCGCCCGATCGCGTCGAGGGCCACGTGGTGCAGGTCGGCCGCCAGGATCAGCGTGATGCCGAGAAGCGAGAGGAAGTTGCCGAGCGCCGGCTGCTGGCCGCCCTGCGACGGGTCGACGGTCATGGCGTAGGACAGGCCGACCTGCTGCGAGATGATCAGGCCCGCGGTCTGGAGCGCGGCGAGGATCATCCGCACGGTCAGCCCGATCACAAGCCCGACCAGCGTCTCCGAGAACAGCAGGCCGATCAGCCGGGGCGTGCCGATCGCGTCGGCACCCACCGCCAGCAGCGGCCGCACCATGGGAAACAGCAGCAGCGAGACCAGCAGGGCGAAGGACAGCCGGATGCGCGGCGAGACCGATTGCTCGCCGACGCCCGGCATCAGCATGATCAGCGTGCCGACCCGGGCGAAGGTCAGCAGGTAGGCCGCCGCGATCCCGGGCAGGAGCAGGTTCATGCGCCGTCATAGCAGCAGGCCGCCCGCTTCGTCTCTTCTCACTGTCCGGCGGCGATGCGCGCGGCGATGCGGGTCATGTAGCCGGCGAGCGCGTCGCCCATGAACGGCAGCATCAGCAGCAAGGCCGCGAACACCGAGACGATCTTGGGCACGTAGATCAGGGTCTGCTCCTGGATCTGCGTCAGCGCCTGGACCAGCGAGACCACGAGCCCGACGGCCAGCGCCACCAGCATCAGCGGGCCGGCGACCTTGAGGAAGACGAAGATGCCGTCGCGCGCGACGTCGAGGATGGCGAGTCCGGTCATGGGTCTGGATGCTTGCTCGAACCGTTGGGGGATGTGACGCCTCGGCCCGCCCCGGGAACGGGGGCGGGCCTGGTCCGGCTAGATCTGCATCCGCATGATCTCCTCGTAGGCCGAGATCATCCGGTCGCGCACGGCGACCATGGTCTGCAGCGCGGTCTCGCTCTCGGCCACCGCCGTGACCACGTCGACCACGTTGGCCTTGCCGGCGGCCACCGCCATGCCCTGGGCGTCGGCCTTGCGGCCGGCGTCGCCGACGCCGTCGAGCGCCCGGCCCAGGAGCTGGGTGAAGTCGCCGCCCGCCCCTTGCGTCGGCTGGATCTTCGGCGCGCCCTTGAAGGCGCCGACGTTCTGGACGGCGGCGTAGGCGCCCGCCGCGAAGTTGCTGCTGGCCATGGTGGTCTTCCGCCTACTTCAGGATCTCGAGGGTGCGGGAGATCATCCGGCGCGCGGTGGTGACCATGTTGAGGTTCGCCTCGTAGGAGCGCTGGGCCTCGCGCATGTCCATGTTCTCGATCAGCCCGTTGACGTTGGGCATGCGCACCTCGCCCTTGGCGTCGGCGGCCGGGTTGCCGGGATCGTACTTGGTCCGGAAGGCGGTCATGTCGCGGCGCACGCGGCCCGCCTCGACGAGGTTCGCGCCGGTCTCGCGGTCGACGTGGCTCCTGAAGGTCGGGATCTTGCGCCGGTAGGGCTCGCCGTTGGCGCTCTGGGGCGCGGAATCCGCGTTGGCGATGTTCTCGGCGATGATCCGCATCCGGCCGGACTGCGCCTTGAGGCCGGCGGCGGCGATCGTGAGCGACTTGTTGAAATCCATGGCTCAGTCCCTTCCGATCACGTCTGGTCCGCCGGTCATTTCTTGCCGATGGCGATCTTCAGGACGTCGAGGCTCTTCTGGTACATCGACGCGGCGAGCTGGTAGTCCGACTGGTTGTCGCCGGACTTCATCATCTCGTCCTCGAGGTTGACCCCGTTGCCGCTCGGGCGGATCTCGAATTCCGTCACGCGGCGCGGGTCGGCGCCGACGCCCGCGTCGCCCGAGGCGGCGATGTGGCCGGCATTGGTCAGCGTCATCCCGCTGCCCGTCGAGGCCGCGAGGCCCGTGGCGCGGTCGAAGCTCGGCTGCGCGAGGTCGCGCGGGCGAAAGCCCGGCATGTCGGCGTTGGCGACGTTCTCGGCGAGCAGCTTCTGGCGCGCCTGATGCCACTGCATCTTGGTGCGGAGCATTCCGAGCAGCGGCATGTCGGTGACGGCCACGGTGGGGCTCCGGATTGCGCGGCGGCCCTGTCTCCGGCCGCCCGGCAAAATCTGCCGCCCTCATGGTTAACGTCGGGTTAAACTTTTGGCCGCGGCACGCGGAGCGAAGCTGTTAACGAAGACTTAACGATGATTGCCCGGCGGGGGGGCGCCCGTGATACTGACGGGGTGGTTTTGCGTAGGGCCGTCCCGGACCCGTGAAGAACGAGAGTAGTGTCCGTGCAATGGTTGCAGTCCGTGTTCGGGTCTGACGGCTCTCCGGTCGTGCAGTACGTCGCCATCTTCGCCGTGATCTTCGCGGTGCTGACGGTGATCGTGCTGGTGGTGCGGCGCCTCGGCGGCGGCGGCCTCGCCGACGCGAAGCGCGGCGGCCAGCGCGGGCGCCAGCCGCGGCTGGGCATCGTCGACGTGTACGAGCTCGACCGGCAGCGCCAGCTGATCCTGCTGCGGCGCGACAACGTCGAGCACCTGCTGCTCGTCGGCGGCCCGAACGACGTGGTGATCGAGCGCCACATCCAGCGCGGGCAGCAGCGCGACCCGGCCCTGCGCCCCGAGGCGATGGCCGAGCCCCTCGCGGCGCCCTTCGCCGAAACCCTGGCCGAGGCGGGGCCCGACCCGTTTTCCGGTCTCGAGACGCAGGCCCAGGCCGCGTTCCGGCCCGACTTCTCCATGCCGATCGTGCTCGCCCCGACCGTGTCCGGCCCGGGCGGGGCGCTCGCGTCCGCCGCGTCGCTCGCGGTTCCGCCGCTGGACGCCGCGCTTCTGGACGATTCCGAGCTGCGCCCGGACCGCGTCTCCGAACCGCGCGCCTCCGAGGCGATCGTCACCGGTCCCCGCCCGGACGCGCCGGCCCGCCGTCCGATGCGCCGGACCGCGCCGCCGCTGATCAACCCGCGCCCCGACGTCGCCTCCGAGCGCCCCCGCACCGAGGCGGCGCCGCCGGAGGAGCCCGCCTCCGCGTCGGTCCCGGTCCCCGGCGCGATCCCGCCGATCCCGCCCTTGCCGCCGGCCGAGCGCCGGCCGGTCGATCCGGCGATCCTCTCGGACATGGCCCGCCAGCTCGAAGCCGCGCTGGCGCGTCCGGCCTCGGCCGTCGCCCCCGCCCGGTCGGCCCCGCCTACGTTCTCGGACCCGGTTCCGGTCTCCGCGCCCGCTCCCGAGGCGCCGGCCGCGGTCGACCCGATGGCCGCGGCCATGGCGGCGCCTGTGGACTCACCGCTTCCGCAGGCGGAAAAGCCCGCCGCGGCGCCGTTCGCCATCCCGCCTGCCCCGGCTCCGAAGCCCGAGCCGTTCCTGCCGGCGCCGCCGCCGGTCGAGCCCGTGCCGCCGGCGCCGCCCGCAGCGGTCGAGCCGCGCGTGCCGCCGAAGGCCGAGCCCGCGCCGCCGCCGAAGGCCGCTGAGCCTGCGCCGGCCAAGTCCGCGCCGGGCAAGTCCGCGCCGGGTAAGTCCGCCGCCAACCCGTTCTCGGTGGAGGAGATCGAGGCCGAGTTCGCGCGCCTGCTCGGCCGGCCGTTGGACAAGCGGAACTGACGCGCGGCGCGCTCCTAGGGGTGGCCCCGCCGAGGCAGGGCCATCCCTCAATTACACGCCCTTGCGCAGCGTCTCCGGCATCATCAGCACCGCGAGGAAGCTGATGATCGCCGTCACGGCGAGGTAGGCGCCGACCCAGGCGATCCCGCCCCAGTCGACCAGGCGCTGGGCGATGTAGGGGGCGCCCGACGCCCCGACGATGCCGGCGAGGTTGTAGGTCACCGAGGCGCCGGTGTAGCGCACGCGGGTCGGGAACAGCTCCGGCAGCAGGGCGCCCATCGGCCCGAAGATCCAGCCCATCGTGAACAGGCTGAGGCAGAGGAAGGCGAGCACGACCGCGCCCGAGCCGGAGCCGAGCATCGGCCCGAGCAGGCCGCCGAGGCTGAACGCCACCACCATGCCGACCATCAGCACCGGCCGGCGCCCGAAGCGGTCGGCGTTCGCGCCGGAGAGCGCGATGCCGAGCGCCATGAAGCAGACGGCGATGCACTCGAACAGCAGGAAGGCGGGCCGGGTGTAGCCGAGCGCCGCGGTGCCGTAGCCGAGGGCGAAGACGGTGGAGATGTAGAACACCGCGTAGACCGCCACCATCGCCAGGGTGCCGACGACGAGGGCGTGGCCGTGGCCGGTGACCATCGCGGCGAAGGGCACGCGCTCGGGCTTGGACTGCGCCAGCGCCGCCTTGAACGCCGGCGTCTCGCTGAGCTTGAGCCGCACGTAGAGGCCGACGCCGACCAGCGCGGCCGAGGCGAGGAACGGCAGCCGCCAGCCCCAGGCCTGGAAGCTTTCCGCGCTCAGGCCGAAGCTGAGCGCCAGGAAGCTGAGGTTGGCCAGGATGAAGCCGACCGGCGCGCCGAGCTGCGGGAAGATGCCGTACCAGGCGCGCTTTCCCGGCGGCGCGTTCTCCACCGCCAGCAGCGCCGCCCCGCCCCACTCGCCGCCGAAGCCGATGCCCTGGCCGCAGCGCAGCAGGCACAACAGGGCCGGCGCCCACCAGCCGGCGGTGGCGTAGGTCGGCAGGCAGCCGATCAGCACCGTCGAGACGCCCATGATCAGGAGCGAGGCCACCAGCGTCGCCTTGCGCCCGACCCGGTCGCCGAAATGTCCGAACAGCGCCGCGCCCACCGGTCGCGCCAGGAAGGCGATCGCGAAGGTCGCGAACGCGCTGAGCTGCTGCACGCCGGGCTCGCCGGGCGGGAAGAACACCGGACCGATCACCAGCGCGGTCGCGGTGGCGTAGATGTAGAAATCGAAGAACTCGATCGCCGTGCCGACGAAGCTCGCGGCGAGGACCCGGCGGGCCGAGAGGGGGGGCGGCGTGGTCTGAAGCATGGGGGTTCGCGTTCGCACAGGGTCGGAATGCGCCCCGGTTAGTGCACCGCGCGGCGTTTGCACAGCATCCGGCGTGTCGAAACCCGATGGATGCAGGGATCGAGGGGCAACAACGTCAAGATCTGTAATCCTGCTGCCGCGACCACTTCCGCCGCCTCGAACGCGATGTAGACGACGATGAAGTCAGCGACCCGGCGGAGGTGCCGGCATTCCGCTCCCCGCCACGCCATGCCAACGCTCGCCTTCCGACGGGACCGCCGGCGGAGCCCACGAAAAAGGCCGGCGCCCCCTTCGGGACGCCGGCCTCGTCGTCTTAAGCGAGGATCAGCGGCTCTTCTTGTAGAGCTTGCTCGCGATCTCGAAGATCTCCTCCGGCGCGTAGTCGGGGGCGAAGGCGCCGTAATTGCCGTCGAGCTCCGGGATCTTGCCGCCTTCGGGGTGGCCGTCGACGATCTCGAGCTGGCCGGGCGGATCGCCCGGCAGCGCGACCTCGTCGTTCGACCAGACGCCGGCGGCTTCCGCGTAGTCCTTCGGGCTGAAGGTGTAGAGCCGGCGGTGGCTGCCCTCCTGCAGGTACTTCTGGCACTCCGGCACGCGGCTGAGGTCGATGTTCGGCGTTGGCAGCATCTTCTCGATCTCGACGCCGGTGATCTTCTTCAGCGCCAGCGCGTAGGCGTGGGCGTGGACCGAGCCGCGCACCAGCAGGTAGCCGCAGACCTCGCGGCCGGTCGAGTCCTTCAGGGTCTCGTAGACGCGCAACTTGTGGATGCGGGCGCCGCATTCCAGGTGGAAGTTGTGCAGCAGGTCGATGATCAGGTTCCCGGTCGTCGTGACCATGTCCATGTTCCACGACGCGGCGTTCGCGTTCATCGGCATCGCGCCGCCGCCGTTCGACAGGAAGCTGCCGGCGAGCCGGATGTCCTGCATGTCGTGGAACGGCGCCTTGGAGATGTCGACGTTCTCGGTGTCGTCGCCGGGGCCGTTGTTCAGCATCGACACGCCGGTCGAGACCAGCTCGACGTGGCCGAGTTCCTCGGCGAAGATGCTCGACACCAGGCTATAGAACGGTCGCAGCTTGCTCTTGTTGCGGAAGTTGAAGCTCTGGAACATGTAGTTCCCCAGCGTCGACATCTCGCCGTACTTGCCGCCGAGCAGTTCCTGCAGGGCTGCCGCGGCGTTCGGATCGGGTCGCTTCGGCTGCGGGAGCTCGGCCTGCAGCTTGTCGATGCGCATGAACATGGGTGGGGATCCTTATCGCCGGAGAGCCGGGACGCCCTGGTGCTACCGACCAGCGCCGACCTTGTTCCTGGATAAGGCCCGATCGCCGCCGCACCCTCTTCCGCTCGGGTCCCCGGGCGGCAGGCACGCGTCGGCGCCTCCCCGCACGGAGGCGGGGCGGGTCGGCGGTCCTCCGAACGGCGTTTTTTCGCGCGCCGCGTGCCCGCGTAAAGGACGGCTACGCGGTGAGCGCGCCGTCGAGGTCGTCGATCAGGTCGGCCGGGTCTTCGAGGCCGATCGAGAGGCGGACCACCTCCGGCCCGGCGCCGGCCGCGGTCTTCTGCGCGTCGGTGAGCTGGCGGTGCGTGGTCGAGGCCGGGTGGATCACCAGCGAGCGCGTGTCGCCGATGTTGGCCACGTGGGAGAACAGCTGCAGGCCGCCCACGAGCTTGACGCCCGCGTCGTAGCCGCCCTTCAGGCCGATGGTGAAGACCGAGCCGAAGCCGTGCGGCGTGTAGCGCTTGGCGAGCTCATGGTAGCGGTCGGCCTCGAGCCCCGGATAGCTCACCCACGACACCGCCGGGTGGCTCGCCAGGTGCGTGGCCACGGCGAGCGCGTTGTCGCAATGGCGCTGCATCCTGAGCGGCAGGGTCTCGATGCCGTTGAGGATCAGGAAGGCGTTGAACGGCGACAGCGCCGGGCCGAGGTCGCGCAGCCCCAGCACCCGGATGGCGATGGCGAAGCCGAAGTTGCCGAAGGTCTCGGCCAGCACCATGCCGGCATATTCCGGCCGCGGCTCGCTCATCATCGGGTAGCGCGCGTCGCCGGCCCACGGGAAGGTGCCGCCGTCGACCACGAGGCCGCCGATCGAGTTGCCGTGGCCGCCGAGGAACTTCGTCGCCGAGTGCACGACGATGTCGGCGCCGTGCTCGAACGGCCGGATCAGGTACGGCGTCGCCATCGTGTTGTCGACGATGAGCGGGATGTTGTGGCGCTTGGCGATCTCCGACAGGGCGGCGATGTCGGTGATGACGCCGCCCGGGTTGGCGATCGACTCGCAGAAGATCGCCTTGGTGCGCGGCGTGATCGCGCGCTCGAACGAGGACGGGTCGTCGGTGTCGGCCCAGACCACGCTCCAGCCAAAGTTCTTGTAGCTGTGGTTGAACTGGTTGATCGAGCCGCCGTAGAGCTTGTTGGCCGCGATGAACTCGTCGCCCGGCTGCATCAGCGCGTGCATGGTCAGGAACTCGGCCGCGTGGCCCGAGGACACGGCGACCGCCGCGGTGCCGCCTTCCAGCGCCGCGATGCGCTCCTCCAGCACGGCGTTCGTCGGGTTGGTGATGCGCGAGTAGATGTTGCCGAAGGCCTGGAGCCCGAACAGCGAGGCGGCGTGGTCGACGTCGTCGAACACGAAGCTCGTGGTCTGGTAGATCGGCGTCGCCCGCGCGCCCGTGGCCGCGTCGGGGCTCGCGCCAGCGTGGATCGCCAGGGTGTTGAAGCCGGGCAGCCGGTCGCTCATCGTGTTGCCTCCTAGGCCCGCGGGCCCGTCACCGCCGTGTACGCCCGCGCGGCGCGAGGGGGCAAGGTCTCGCCGCGCCCGTGCCCACGACCTGCCTGCCTCCGGGCTGAGCAAGGCGCCTCCGGGCTGAGCAAGGCGCCTCCGGTCCGGACGGCATGATGCCTTCACAAGAGGCAATAGATGCACAGTGATCAAGCATCTACGCAAACGCTTGTTATGCATCAGCCGATAGAGTCAGGCTTCAGGCGGCGCAATATCTACAACGAGCGATTGTTGCCATAGTCGCATAATGAATACTTTAACTGGCTATTCACGATTTCTGCCCAAGGGTTTCGACGGCGGATCGTTGGCTCGTCGTGCGCGGTCCGCCTTCGACCGGGAGGATGCTTTGCTCGCGCAGGATTTCATGGCGTTCCACGACGCCGCCAAGCGCAACGGCGTGATCCTCTCCTTCGGGGGCGACCTGTCGGAGAACGTGTTGTTCTCGCTGGGCGAGGTGCTGAAGCTGCGCATGCGCCAGGAGGAGACCGACGCCTCGGTGGCCAAGCGCGTGTTCTCGATCTTCGTCGAGCAGGCGCAGAACGTGATCCGCTACTCAGCCGACCGGGTCGCGTCGGCGACCGAGGCCGAGCAGCCCCGCGTCAGCGGCGGCATCATCGTGGTCGGCTCGGAGGGCGGGCGCTTCTTCGTCGTCTGCGGCAACGAGGTCGGCCGGGGCGACGTGCCGCGCCTGCGCGAGCGCCTGGACCACATCGTCGGGCTGTCGGCCGACGAGCTGAAGCGCTTCTACCGCGACAAGCTCCGCCAGGCCCCCGACGAGGGGAGCCTGGGCGGCAGCATCGGCCTGATCGAGATCGCCCGGCGATCGAGCGCGCCCGTCGAGTACGATATCCAGGAGATCGGCGATGACCGAAGCCTGTTCTGCCTCAAGGCGTACATCTGAGGACGCCGGCGCCATGACCCGCATCCAACTCCCGCCGACGGACCGCTCGCCGGAGGTCGACTTCGACTTCGACGGCGGCCGCCTCGCCATGCGCGGCGAATCCTACCCCGAGGACGCGGCCGCGTTCTTCGGCCCGCTGCTGCAATCCCTGCGCGGCTACCTCGAGACGCCGAGCCCGGAGCCGATCAGCTTCGACCTCTCGCTCGCCTACTTCAATTCGTCGAGCGCGAAGGCCTTGATGAACCTGTTCATGCCCCTGGAAGACGCGGCCGCCGAAGGGCGCCCGGTCACGATCCGCTGGCACTTCGCCGAGGGCGACGACACGATCGAGGAGGCCGGCGAGGACTTCGCCGCCGACTTCGACCACGCCCGCTTCGAAATGGTGAAGGACGTCGTCGCATGACCGGCGCGCGCAGCGCCTTCGCGGCGGCCCCGGTCCCGGCCGAGGACGCGTTCAGCCTCTTCGACAACGAGGAGGCGGTGATCGCGCGGGCGGACGCGATGCAGACCCGCCTGGCCGAGATGGCCGGCGGCGTGAAGGAGCTCGCCGGCGCCTATCGCCGCGGCACCCGCGAGCAGCGCCGCCTCGTCCGGCTCAGCGACCGGATGCAGCGCGACCTGCAGCAGGCCAACGCCCGCTTGGCGGAGCAGCAGCGCGACCTCCAGAGCCTCAACGAAGCCCTGTCGAGCGAGATCGACCATCGCCGGCGCCTCGAATCCGAGCTGCGGCGGCTGGCCGACACCGACGCCCTCACCGGCGCGATGACCCGCCGCTGCTTCCTCACCCTCGGCGAGCGCGCGTGGCGGGGGAGCCAGGATTCCGGCAGCACCGCCTGCGTGCTGATGCTCGACCTCGACCGCTTCAAGGCCATCAACGACCGCTACGGACATGCGGGGGGCGACGCCGCCCTCGTCGCCTTCGCCGAGGCCTGCCGCGCGAACCTGCGCGGGATCGACCTTTTCGGGCGCATGGGCGGCGAGGAGTTCGCCGTCGTGCTGGTCGACACCGGCGAGGCGGTCGCGCGCGAGGTCGCCGAGCGCCTGCGCCGCGCCGTGGCCGCCCTGACGGTCTCGGTCGAGCAGGGGGCGATCCCTGTGTCGGTCAGCGTCGGGCTCGCCGCCGGCCGGCCGGACGAGGCGCTGCAGACGGCGCTGATGCGCGCGGATGCGGCGCTCTACGCCGCCAAGGCGGCCGGGCGCGACTGCGTCCGCGGCACGGAGGCCGAGGACGGGACGGGGCGCGGAGAGGCACGATGAGCGACAGCGCCAGCCCCGCCGTCCCGCTTCGGCGCCGGTCCCTGCGCGGGTTGGGGCCGCTCAGCCGCGACGACCTCGCCGCCAACCTCGGCTTCGCGGACGTGGCCGCGGAAGAGGGCGTCGCCGACATCATGCGGCCGGGCGCCCTGCGCGGCGCCGCCCGCGGGCGCAACCTCGACAGCGTCGCCTACACCCTGTTCCTGCGCATCTACCCGGTGATCGCCATGGTGGTGCTCCTGACCCAGGCGGCCATCGCCTGGGTGAACTACAACGACCAGTATCGGCTCTACACCGAGCGCGCCGAGGTGATGGCGACGCTGGTCGCCGCCAGCATCGCGCAGCCCGGCTGGAACCGCGATCCCGCCCGGTCCCGCGCCGCCCTCGACGCGCTGACCCGCGACCCCGCCTTCCGCTACGCCGCCCTGCACGACGCGTCGGGCCGGACCGTGGTCGCGGCCGGGCAGATGCCGCGCACGCGCCCGTGGGAGCTGGCCCACGTCTCCGCCGACCTCGTGCCCGCGGGCGGCACCCGGGCGGAGGGCAGCCTCACGGTCGTGCTCTCCACCGCGGCCCTCCGCGCCAGCGCCGAGAAGCAGGCGATGCTTTCGCTGGCGATCAGCCTGCTGCTGATGCTGACCTTCGTGGCGACGCTGCACAGGACGGTGCGGCGGCACGTGATCGCCCGCCTGAAGCGCCTGCTCGTCGCCATGCGCGAGGTCGAGCACAAGCGCTGGGCCACCGTCGCGATGGACGGCGAGTTCCGCCCGCGCAACGAGATCGACGTGATCACCCAGGCCTTCAACAACATGGTGGAGGGCCTGCGCTCCGGCGACGAGGCCAAGCAGCTGCTGCGGGACCTCGCGGCCGCCCACGCCAAGCTGGAGCAGGCCAACCGCCTCGTGATCGAGAGCATCGGCTACGCCCGCCGCATCCAGTCCTCGGTCCTGCCCGACCACGCCGCCCTCGACCGGGCCGGCATCGAGGTCGCGATCCTGTGGGAGCCGCTCCACCTCGTCGGCGGCGACTACTTCTGGCTCGAGGAGGTCGACGGGTTGAGCTTCGTCGTGGTCGCCGACTGCACCGGCCACGGCGTGCCCGGCGCCTTCCTCACGTTGATCGTGGCCACCGCCCTCGACCGCCTGCTGCACGAGCGCGGCCTGCGCTCGCCTGCCGCGATCCTGGCCGGTCTCGACACGATGGTGCGGGCGCAACTGCGCCAGGACGGCCGCGGCTCGGAGTCGGACGACGGCCTCGATTGCGGCATCTGCGTCTGGGACCGGGATGCGCGCACCCTCCTGTTCGCGGGCGCCGGCCTGTCGCTCACCGTGATCCGCGACGGCGTCGCCGAGCGCATCCGCGGGGAGAAGCGCGGCCTCGGCTATCCCCGCACCGGGCGCGAGGTGCTGCCGGAGCGCGACGTCTCCGTGCCGGTCGCGGGCGCGACCTTCTACCTGATGACCGACGGCATCACCGACCAGATGGGGCGGCCCGATCCCGCGCGCCCCGCCCGCCTGATCGGCCAGAAGGCGGTGACCGGGCGGCTCGCCGCCCACGCCGCCCTCCCCCTGGCGCAGCAGGTCGCGGCCCTGGAGGTTGAGCTGGCGGCCTATCGCGGGCCGGAGGTCCGGCGCGACGACATGACCCTGATCGCCTTCCGGCCGCGCTGACGGGCGCGGCTCGGATCGCATCGCGCCGGGACCGGCCTTAAAGCGGAGCCGACCCTAAAAAAGACCCGATGCTCGTGCTGTCCCGGCGGCTTCCCGCCTTCGCACGGATCGACCCGCCCTTATGCTGAAAACCGCCTTCGTTGCTGCGCGCGACCGTCAGCGGCTGTCGGAGATCGCCTCGATCCTGATCGGCTTCGGCGTCAACAAGGTCGTGGACCGGCTCGGGCTGCGCTACATCCCCATCCTTCCGCGCCGCAAGCCGAAGATCGACGTCACCCGCCTGTCGGAGCCCGAGCGCCTGCGCCGGGCGATCGAGGCGCTGGGGCCGACCTTCATCAAGTTCGGGCAGGTGCTCGCGAGCCGCCCCGACCTGCTCTCGCCGATGTGGACCGAGGAGCTGGCCAAGCTCCACAGCCAGGTCTCGCCGGTCTCGTGGGAGACGATCCGCCCGCAGCTCGAGGCAGACCTCGGGGCGCCGCCGCAGGAGATCTTCGCCGAGTTCGACACCGACGCGATCGCCTCGGCCTCGATCGCCCAGGTCTACCGGGCCAAGCTGCATTCGGGCGAGGACGTCATCGTCAAGGTGCTGCGCCCGGGCCTGCGCAAGATCATCGACGCGGACCTGCGCCTGATGGCGCACGGCGCCCGCATCGTCGAGACCGAGTGGCCGGACATGGCCCGCTACCAGCCGGGCGAGCAGATGCGCCACCTCGCCGCCGGCCTGAACGGCGAGCTCGACCTCTTGAACGAGGCGCGCAACTGCGAGTTGCTCGCCTCGCTGTTCTCCGACCGCGACGACATCGTCTTCCCGAAGATCCACTGGGAATGGTGCTCCGAGCGGGTGCTGGTGCAGGAGTTCATCCACGGCATCCCCCCGAACGACGAGGCGCGGCTCGCCGCCGCCGGCGTCGACAAGAAGCTGCTCGCCCAGAAGGGCACCGACGCGTTCCTGAAGATGGCGCTGATCGAGGGCGTGTTCCACGCAGACCCGCACCCGGGCAACATGCTGGCGATGTCGGGCAACCGCATCGGCTTCATCGATTTCGGCATCATCGGCCGCCTGTCGCAGAAGCGGCGCAACCAGCTCCTCGTGCTGATCGGCGCGATGCTCAAACAGGATGCCGACGGGCTGATGGCGGTGCTGCTCGACTGGACGGGCTCGAGCAGTCCGGACCTGACCCGGCTCGAAGGCTCGGCGCAGTCCTTCGTCGAAAGCCATTCCTCGATTCCGCTCAACCTCGGCCTCGTGCTCACCGACTTCATGACCATGGCGCGCGAGAACGACCTCGCGATGCCGACCGACCTCGCGATCCTGTTCAAGGGTCTCGTCACCGCCGACGGCGTGATGCGCCACCTCGACCCGGACTTCGACCTGTTCGCCGCCGCCGGCCCGACCGTGCGCGCGAGCATGAAGTCGCAGTTCTCCCTCGGCGGCCTCAAGACCAAGGCCGAGGCGCTCGGCGTCGGCCTCTACGGCGCGGCCTCCGAGCTGCCGACGCTGATCCACCTGATGCTGGTGCGGCTCAAGCAGGGGCGCGTCACCGTGGAGATCGAGGTGAAAGGCCTCGACAAGGTCACCCGCGGCATCGAGCGGGCGGCCGCCCGCGTCGCGGTGGCGCTGGTCGTGGCCGCCTTCGCCACCCAGCTCGCCCCGCGCCTGATCGACCTCGGGACGCCGGTCTTCGTGACGATCGGCCTGATCGTCTTCACCCTCGGGGTCGGCTGGCTGGTCCTGCTCGGCCGGAAGAAGTGACGGCCGGACGATGCGAGGCGCGTAAGTCCCGAGGCCTGTAACGTCCGGGCCTCGACCAGTCTCCGTCTTGGTCGAGCCGACGGCAGTACAATCCCATCTTGCGAGGCGGGAGCGGTATGCTAGCTTAACGCAGCCCATCGATTCGTGAGGATGCGGGTGGGGCGCGGCCAGAAGCGGGAGCATCCGCCGGCGGCGCTCCGATCTCGACACCTCGTCGCCCAAGCCTTCACGTTCCCTGGGCCGATCCACCCTCGCACGCCGCGCGGACGCGCCCGCCGGCGCCGCGCGACGGGCATCGGGGGAGCGAATGCGATGGACGCGGGCTACGATGTCTCGGCGTTCCAGGCCGTGGTCGGCGACCGGCGCCTCTCCGCCCTCGATGCGGAGAACCGGCGCTCGGGCGCGGCGACCCGGCAGGGCGGCGTGGACGCCACGGACGCTACGCTCCAAGAGCGCATCGACTTCGGTCTTCAAGAGCCCATCGTCGTGCCCGAGCGCCGCGTCGATGCGGACGGGTCCGACGCCAATCCGCGCCCTGCCGACCCCCTCGACCGGCACGTCCTCTGGACCACCACCGACGTCGTCATGGTGCTCGACCGCGACGGGCGCCTGCTCCGCGTGAGCGAGAACGGGTCCGCGCTCCTGGGGGCGTCGACCGCCGAATGCGTCGGCCGCCCCTGGATCGACGCCTGGTCCCTCCCCGAGAGCCGCGCCGGAATCCGAAACGCCCTCGATGCGGCGCGCGCCGGTCGGCCGTGCCGGGTCCAGGCGATGACGGGCGCCGACGCGCCGAGCTGGTGGGACGTGGCGGTGACGCCGGTCGCCGGCGCCGACGGCCGTCCCGAACGCATCCTGGCGGTGTCGCGCGACATCACCGACCTGAAGCGGAACGAGGCGCGCCAGACCCTGCACATGCAGGAACTCGCGCATCGGGTGAAGAACACCCTCGCCCTGGTCCAGGCGGTGGCGGCGCAGACCCTGCGCAACGCCGTCTCGCTGGAGCAGGCGGGGCAGGCCCTCGACGCCCGCCTCGTGGCCCTCGCCCACGCGCACGACGTGCTGGTGCAGGGGGCGTGGTCGAGCGCCTCGCTGTCGGGCCTCGTCGCGGGCGCGGTGGCCCTGCACGGCGACGGGGCGCCCGGGCGCTTCGCAGTGAGCGGCCCCGACGTGACCCTCGATGCCGGCCACGGCCTGACGCTGGCGCTGATGCTGCACGAGCTCTCGACCAACGCCGCCAAGTACGGCGCGCTCTCCACCGCCCCCGGCCAGGTGGCGATCTCGTGGGAGGTCGCCGGACCGGAGCCGGAGGCGCGCCTGCGCTTCCGCTGGGAGGAGATCGGCGGACCGCCCGTCGCGCCGCCGACGCGCTCCGGGTTCGGCACGCGCCTGATCGCCCGGAGCCTGAGCCACGATTTCGGCGGCGCGGTCTCCCTCGGCTTCCCGCCGACCGGTGCGGTGCTGACCCTGGAGGCGCCGCTCGCCTCGGTCGTCGCCGCCTGACCGCGAGCTGGGGCGCCGGAGCGGTCTTTCCGCCCCCAAAAGTCGCCGGCCCGCTTGGTGCTTTTCGTCGCGCGTGCGAGTGAGCGCGCGTGTCCACGCTCCTCCTCTACGTCGCGGCCGGCCTCTGCGAGATCGCCGGCTGCTTTGCCGCCTGGGCCTGGCTCCGGCTCGACCGATCGCCGCTCTGGCTGATTCCCGGCGCCGTGGCGCTCGGCCTGTTCGCGCTGCTCCTCACCCGCGTCGAGGCGGAGGGGGCCGGGCGCGCCTACGCCGCCTATGGCGGGGTCTACGTCGCGCTCTCCCTCGCCTGGCTCTGGCTGGTGGAGGGCCGCGTCCCGGACCGGTGGGATTGCGTCGGCGCGGGGATGTGCCTCGCCGGCGCGGGGCTGATCCTGTGGGGGCCGCGGGCCGCATGAGGCCGCGCCTTGACGGGGCGGACACCGGGGAATAGGCCCCGGGGCTGGTTTTCAAAGACAGTCTCCGCAGGCCTGATGACCGACAGCCCGACAGATCAACCCGTCGTTCTCCTGGTAGAAGACGACGGCCTTCTTCTGATGGAAGCCGCCGACACCCTCGCCGACGCGGGTTTCACGGTTCTCGAAGCGAGCCATGCGGACAAGGCCCTCAAGGTCCTGGAGAACCGGCACGACGTGCAGGTCCTGATGACCGACGTCGACATGCCGCAGGGCTCGATGGACGGCTTCGCCCTCGCCCGCCTCGTGGCCGACCGCTGGCCGACGATCCCGGTCCTCGTCGTGTCCGGCATGGGGACGCCCGGCCCCTACGACATGCCCGACGGCGCCCGCTTCATCCCGAAACCCTACGAGCCCAACACCCTGGTCCGGACCCTGCGCTCCTTCATCCACCGCGCCGCCTAGGGTCTTCCACCGAGCCCAGGGCCAGCGCTCGAGAGCGCCTGCCCTGTTCGTCTTCGGCCTCAATCGCCGGCGCGCGGCTCGAGGCTTTCGCTCCGCGGGGCGCTCTTCGCGCCCTGAAGCCGCCGGACGCGGCTTCCAACGATCGCCTTCCGCCGGTCGCAGCGCGGTTGCCCTGCCCCCGGTCGGCCGTGATAGGGCGTGGGTCCGAGGACCGAACCCGATGACCGACACGCCGAAGACCCCCCGCTTCGCCACGCAGGCGATTCATGCCGGCGCGAGCCCCGACCCGGCCACCGGCGCGCGGGCGCAGCCGATCTACTTCACCAACGGCTTCGTGTTCGATTCCACCGAGCAGGCCGCCGACATCTTCAACATGCGCCGCACCGGGTTCTCGTACTCGCGCGGCTCGAACCCCACCGTCGCCGCCCTGGAGCGGCGCGTGGCCGCGCTCGAAGGCGCCAAGGCCGCCGTCGCCGTGTCCTCGGGGCAGTCGGCGCTGCTCCTCGTGATGCTGACCCTGATGAAGAGCGGCGACGCCTACGTCGCCTCGCCGCGGCTGTTCGGCGGCTCGCTCGGGCTGATGCGCCGGCTCGACGGGCGCTACGACCTCAAGCCGCTCTTCGCCAAGGGCCTGACGCCGGCCGACTTCGAGGCGGCGATCACCCCGGAGACACGGGCGATCATCTGCGAGTCGATCGTCAACCCGTGCGCCACGGTGATGGACGTCGAAGGCATCGCGGAGGTGGCCCGGCGCCACGGGCTGCCGCTCGTCGTCGACAACACGCTGGCCTCGCCGGCCCTGATCCGGCCGATCGAGCACGGCGCCGACATCGTCGTGCACTCGACCTCGAAGTTCCTCGGCGGCTCCGGCCAGACCATCGGCGGAGTGATCTGCGACGCCGGCCGGTTCGACTGGGCGAAGACCGACCACTACAACCTGATCACCGGGGAATGGCCCGACTACGACGGCCTCGTCATCACCGAGCGCTTCCCCGACAACCCCTTCGCCGTCGCCTGCCGCCTGTTCGGCCTGCGCGACCTCGGCCCCGGCCTCTCGCCGATGAACGCCTTCCTGACGCTCACCGGCATCGAGACCCTGCCGCTCCGGATGGCGCGCCACTGCGCCAACGCGCGCACGGTCGCCGCCTACCTCAAGGATCATCCGGCGGTGGCCTGGGTCAGCTATCCCGGCCTGCCCGGGCAACCCGGCGAGGCGCTGGCGCAGCGCTACGTGCCGCAGGGGCCGGGTTCGATCTTCACCTTCGCCCTGAAGGGCGGCGAGCCGGCGGCGCTCAAGTTCATCACCAGCCTGGAGCTGATCTCGCACCTGGTGAACATCGGCGAGATCAAGTCGCTGGCGATCCATCCCGCCACGACGACCCACCGCCAGCTGCCGAAGGACGAGAAGGAGGCGGCCTGCGTCGGCCCCGACACCGTCCGCCTGTCGATCGGCCTGGAGAACGTCGAGGACCTGGTCGCGGACATCGAGCAGGCCCTGGCCCAGGTCGGCTGAGAGCCGCGTCGCAAGCCCTCGAATCCCACCCCCACACCTCATCCTGAGGCGCTTTCGCGAAGCGGAAGCCTCGAAGGAGCCCTCCAGGGATCGCGCGACCGCTGGAGGGCTCCTTCGAGGCCGCTGAGGCGGCACCTCAGGATGAGGAGGGGGACCGAGTGGAACGTCGGTGACCGCCGGTCAGGCTCGATCGATGTCGGATCGGCCCTCAGACCATGCCGAGCGCCTGCATGTAGAGCTCGAGGATCGCCTCCTCCTCCTGGCGCTCGCTGTGGTCCTTCTTGCGCATGCGCAGGATGGTGCGGACCGCCTTCACGTCGAAGCCGCGGCCCTTCAGCTCGGCCATCACTTCCTTGATGTCGCCGGCGATGCCGCTCTTCTCCTCTTCGAGGCGCTCGATGCGCTCGATGAACGCCCGCAGCTCGTCGGCGGCCACGCCCTCGGATGATGACACGTCGCCGGGGGTCGGCATGGCATGCGCGTTCATGGTTCTCTCCTGTCCTGCCCGGTTCGTAGGGGAGTAAACTTACCGGGAGCTTAGCCGGGACCGCCCGCGCCGCCCCGTCGCGGCACGGTCAGTGCGGCTCCGCCGCAGCCTTGGCGAAGGCGACCTGCTGCTCGGGGCTGGCCTCGGTCTGGTACTTCGCCTTCCACTCGGGGAACGGCATGCCGTAGACGCGCTCGCGGGCCTCGTCCTTGGTCAGGCCGAGCCCTTCGGCGTCGGCGGCGTCCTTCATCCAGTTCGACAGGCAGTTCCTGCAGAAGCCGGCGAGGTTCATCATCTCGATGTTCTGGACGTCGGTGCGCGCCTGGAGATGCGCCACCAGGCGCCGGTAGACCGCCGCCTCCAACTCGGTCTGGGTCTTCGGATCGATCTCGGTCATCGGTCTCTCGCGCGCTGTCTCTCGAAACTCCGCCCGAGGTCGGGGCGGGCGGCGCGCGAGTCAAGCGCGCGGCGTCATCAAGGGCCGGAGAAGCCCGGCGAAGCGCCGGGCCCACGCCTCCTGCCCGGCTTCCTCGGCGATGAGGTCCTGGCGGATCTCGACCAGCGCGTTGGCGAGCCCCCGCGCGGTGGCGTGCCGGTCGATGGTGTCGCCCGGTAGGCCGCCGCCGTAGGGCTCGTTGTCGCCCACCGTCAGGCCGGCCGGGTCGGCGCGCAGGCCGGCGATCAGCGGGGCGCTCAGGCGCTCGTCCTGGTCGTAGAGGATGCCGACCTCCCAGGGCCGGGCGACGCCGCGCCAGAACGGGGTGAAGCTGTGCATCGTCAGGATCGTCGGCGGCCCGGCGGCCTCCTCCGCCGCCGCCACCGCGGCGTCGATCGCCCGGTCGAACGGATCGTAGAAGCGGGCGATCCGCGCCTGCTTGCCGGCCTCGTCGATCCGGGCGTTGCCCGGCACCACCGCCCCGTCCGACAGGCGCATCACCAGCGTCGGGTCGGCGCGCCCCCGATTCGGGTCGATGATCAGCCGCGAAAAGTTCGTGAGGATCGCCGGGGCGCCGAGCAGCGCCGCGAGCCGCCGCGTCACGCCCGCCGCGCCGATGTCGTAGGCGATGTGGCGGCGGAATTCGCCCTCCGGCACCCCGAGCGCGATGTCGTCGGGCACGTGGTTCGAGGCGTGGTCGCAGACCAGGACCAGGCCGCAGGCGGGGTCGCCGGGGATCGTCTCGACGGGATGGGGCGGGTGTGTCTCGAGGCTGTGGGACAGGGGCACGGGTCCGGTTCGGTTCGCGGAGGCTGCGAGGCCTTGCCGTCGCGGCGAGCCTCGGGCAGAGCACGTATCAAGGATCGTGCGTTCACGGCAAGAAACGGGCACGGCAAGAAACAGGCCCGTCGCTCAAAAAGCCCGTCGCCCCTGCCCGCCCCCGCGGGTCGAGAAGGCGAGGACCGCACGAACGAGGAAACGACGCGCGAGAACCCGACCGATGACGCCTGAGATCGACCCCGCCACGCGCGCCCTGCGGACCCTGCTCGACGGCTTCCTGGCCGCGGCGATCAAGGCCGCCCACCCCGACACCTGCCTGCCGAGCCACCTGCCGCCGCCGACGCCCGGCCGGCTGATCATCCTCGGCGCCGGCAAGGCCGGGGGCAGCATGGCCGCGGTGGCGAGCCGGTTCTACCGCGAGCAGCACGGGCTCGGCGACGACCGCATCGTCGGGCTGGCCGTCGCCCGCCACGGCTACGGGCAGGACGCGCCCGGCATCCGCATGGTCGAGGCCGGTCATCCCGTGCCGGACGAGGCCGGCATCGCCGCGACCAGGGAGGCGCTGGCGCTCGCCACCGCCGCCGGCCCGGACGACGAGGTCCTGGTGCTGCTCTCGGGCGGCGGCTCGGCCAACTGGATCGCCCCGGCCGGCGACCTGACGCTCGCCGAGAAGCAGGCGATCACCCGCGCGATGCTGCGCTCCGGCGCGCCGATCGGCGAGATCAACACCGTGCGCAAGCACCTCTCGCGGATCAAGGGCGGCCGCCTCGCGGTGGCCGCGCGCAACGCGCGCTCGATCCTGACGCTGGCGATCTCCGACGTGCCGTTCGACGACCCCGCGGTGATCGCCTCGGGGCCGACCGTGCCCGACCCCTCGACGCTGGCCGAGTCCCGCGCCATCTGCGAGCGCCGCGGCATCCCCCTGCCCGAGACCGGGATTCGGCTCCTGAACGATCCCCTGAACGAGACCCCGAAGGCCGGCGACCCGGCCTTCGCCCGGGCCGAATACCGCATCGTCGCCCGGCCGATCGACGCGCTGGAGGCGGCGGCCGCCGCCGCCAAGGCCGCCGGCTACGAGCCGGTCATGCTCGGCGCCGACCTCGAGGGCGAGGCCCGCGAGGTCGCGGCCGAGCACGCCCGCATCGCCCGCGAGATCAAGGCGTCCGGCCGCAAGGTCGCGCTGATCTCCGGCGGCGAGCTCACCGTGACGATCCGCGGCGAGGGCCATGGCGGTCCGAACCAGGAATATGCGCTGGCGCTCGCCATCGCGCTCGACGGCGAGGCCGGGATCGCCGGGATCGCCGCCGACACCGACGGCACCGACGGCGGCCGCGGCGAGGCGACGGACCCGGCCGGCGGCCTCGTCGACCCCACCACCCTGGCGCGGGCGCGGGCGGCGGGCCTCGATCCGGCCGCGATGCTGGCCGACAACGATTCGACCCGTTTCTTCGCGGAGATCGGCGACCTGGTTCAGCCCGGTCCGACCAAGACCAACGTCAACGATTGCCGCATCATCCTCGTCGGCTGATCTTTTGGAGGGTTTTCGTTGCGTCTTCTCCTTGCCGGCGCGGTCCTTGCCGGCGCTGTCCTGGGCGTCGCGATGCTCGGTGCCTCGCCGGCCCGCGCGGACCTGCGCCTGTGCAACCTCACCCCGAGCAAGGTCGGCATCGCGCTCGGCTACCGCGACCCGCAGGGCTGGGTGACGGAGGGCTGGTGGGACCTGACGCCGAAGGCCTGCGAGACCCTGTTGAAGGGCGCCCTCGCCGCCCGGTTCTACTACGTCTTCGCCGTCGACTACACGCGCGGCGGCGAGTGGAGCGGCCGCTCGCTGATGTGCACCCGGGACAGCGAGTTCACGATCCGCGGCGTCGAGGATTGCCTCGCCCGCGGCTACGACCGCAACGGCTTCTTCGAGGTCGACACCGGCGAGCAGAAGAGCTGGACGATCCAGCTCTCCGATCCGAACCAGCCGGCCGCGCCGCAGCCGTGAGCCGTCCCTCCCCGCCTTGACGGGGCAGCACGACCGGTGCTTCTGGCTCCATGCCCGTCGTCACGACTTCATGATGCTCCGCCAAGGGGCACGCGCAAGGGGCACGCGACGGCAGCGATGTGCCCCCAGGAGGCCCGATGAAACGCTCACGCCGCACGAAGATCGTCGCCACCCTCGGGCCGGCCTCCGACACCCCGGAGATGATCGCGAAGCTCTTCCGGGCCGGCGTCGACGTGTTCCGCCTGAACATGAGCCACCTGCCGCGCGAAAAGTTGCCCGAGAAGGTCGAGGCGATCCGCGCGGTCGAGCGCGAGTTCAAGCGGCCGATCGGCATCCTCGTCGACCTCCAGGGGCCGAAGCTCCGCCTCGGCGCCTTCGCCGAGGGGTTCGCGATGATCGAGAACGGCGCGAGCTTCGTCCTCGACGGCGACCCAACGCCGGGCGACGTCCACCGCTGCTACCTGCCCCACCCCGAGATCCTGTCCGCCCTGGAGCCGGGCCACTCGGTCATCATCGACGACGGCAAGCTGCGCCTCACCGTCACCGAGGTGAGCGAGGCCCGCGCGGTCACCCGCGTCGAGGTCGGCGGCCGCATCTCGAACCGTAAGGGCGTCTCGCTGCCCCACACCGTCATCCCGCTGCCGGCGATGACCGACAAGGATCGCGGCGATCTCGAGGCCGGCCTCAACGTCGGCGCCGACTGGATCGCGGTGTCCTTCGTGCAGCGGCCCGAGGACGTGGCCGAGGTCAAGAAGGTCTGCGCCGGCCGCGCCCTGGTGATGGCCAAGATCGAGAAGCCGCAGGCGCTGACCCGCCTCGACGAGATCATGGAGATCTCCGACGGCGTGATGGTGGCCCGCGGCGACCTCGGCGTCGAGATGCCGCTTGAGCAGGTGCCCGGCGTGCAGAAGCGCATCACCCGCAGCGCACGGCGGCAGGGCAAGCCTGTGGTCGTCGCCACCCAGATGCTCGAATCGATGATCACGGCCCCCGTGCCCACCCGCGCCGAGGTCTCGGACGTGGCGACCGCGGTCTACGAGGGCGCGGATGCGGTGATGCTCTCGGCCGAGAGCGCGTCCGGCGCGTTCCCGCTCGAAGCCATCGCCATGATGAGCCGCATCGCCGAGGAGGTCGAGCGCGACGCGCTGTACTGGTCGATCATCCGCGCGCAGAACTCGACGCCGGACCACACCGCCGCCGACGCCATCGCGGCCGCCGCACACCAGATGGTGGACGCCCTCGACCTCGAGGCGATCATGGCCTGGACCCATTCGGGCTCGACGGCGCTCCGCCTCTCGCGCGAGCGCCCGAACGCCACGGTGATCGCGCTGACCCCCAAGCGCGAGACCGCGCGCCGCCTGGCCATCGCCTGGGGCACGCACCCGATCGTCACCAACGACGCCAGCGACGTGGACGACATGGCCTTCCGAGCCGCGAAGTTCGCCGTGCGCGAGCGCTTCGCCGAGGTCGGCGACCGCATCATCGTGGTCGCCGGCGTGCCGTTCGGGACGCCGGGCGCGACGAACCTCGTGCGCATCGCCTTCATCACCCGCGAGCACGCCGCGAAGGCGTGATCGACCGCTCCGTCCCGTTCTTCGGCGGGACGGAGCCCCCGCTCGGGCGGCAATCGTAACGAGGCTTCCGATGACGTCGCAGCCGCCCGACGGCCTCCCGGCCTATCGCCTGCTGACCGGCAAGGACGACGCGGCGTTCTGCCGTCGCGTCTCGGACGCCCTCGCCCTCGGCTACGTCCTGTACGGATCGCCGGCGGCGACCTTCAACGGCACCCACGTCGTCGTGGCCCAAGCCGTCGTCTGGCCTTCCGCGTCGCGCTGACGGTCGATGCGCCCGCCGGCTGGTCCGCGCGGCGCCTCAGGGTGCGACCGGGGCGGCCTCCGGCGCCGCGACCCGCTCGGCCAGCTTCGACACCGCGTCGGCCAGCGCCTGCGTCGCCACCCACGGCACCATGTGGCCGATTCCCGGCAGCACCACGAGGTCGGCGCCCGGGATCGCCCGGCTCAGCGGGTCGGCTTGCGTCGTGTTCCCGACGGCACCGTCGGCGTCGCCGGTGACGATCGTCGTCGGCACGCGCAGCGTTCCGTAGCGCGGCGCCTGCGCGGCGAGGGCGGCGGGAAGCGCGACCAGGTCCTGCACGCTGGCGAGCAGGGTGTCCGGGCGCAGGACCAGGGCGGCGCGACTGCGCTCGACGTAGCCCTCCGCCACCGGCTGCGGCTGGAAGACGTTGCGCGCCGCAGGCTCGAGGAAGCGCAGGCCGAGCGGCGGGCCGAGCGTCCGGCTCAGCAGCCACGCCACCGGCGGCTGCAGCGCGAGGCGCCAGTACCACGGCGGCGTCCGCGCCTCGCGGAACGGCAGCGCCACCGGCGCGACCAGCACCAGCCCGGAGACGCGCTCGGGATGGTCGAGGGCGAGGCTGAGCGCCAGGGCGCCGGCCCAGGAATGCCCGAGCACGATCGCCGGGCCGATCCCCATCCGCGACAGCGCCTCGGCGATGGCGGCGCCCTGGACCGCCGGGGCGGCGGCGTCCGCCCCCGAGAGCCGGTCGCTCCAGCCGAAGCCCGGCCGGTCGAAGGCGACGACGCGAAAACCCTGTGCGGCGAGCGTCCGCCCGACGCCCTCCATCGGGTCGGAGGCGTTGGCCGAAGCCCCGTGCAGCAGCACGATCGTGGCGCGGGCCCCGGTCTCGGGGTCGGCCTGGATCGTGGCGAGGCGGCCGCCGCGAACCGCGACGAACGGCCCTTCCGGCGGATGCTGCGCCGAGATGCGGGCGGTGATGATCAGGGTCGCCACCGCGCCCGCGCCGAGCACGGCGCCGACGAGGGCGGCCACGAGGCCGAACAGGCCCGCGAGCACGAGGAGCACGGCCTTCACAGGTCGCGACCGTCCACCTCGGGCGAAAGACGCTCCATCGCGTCCTTGAGCTTCGGCATGCGGGGATAGATCGCGAGCGCGCGGCGGTAGGCGTTCATCGCCCGCACCTTGTCGTCCATCGACAGGTAGATCCGTCCGAGCGCCGCCCAGGCCACGAAGTGGCGCGGCTCCAGGATCAGGGCGCGCTGCAGGTCGGCGATCGCCGTGCTCTTGTCGGTGAGCAGCCAGAACACCGTCGCGCGGCGGTTCCAGCCCTCGGACCAGGCCGGCTCGATCGCGGTGACGCGATCCATCAGCTCGGCGGCCAGCGCGAAATCCTGCGTGGTCATCGCCTGGCGGGCGCGGTCGGTGAGGAGGTCGACGGTGGCGCTGCCGGACCGGTCGAGGCGCCGCTCGATCAGGGTCGCGACGCCCTTGGCCTCGACGTCGTCCCCGGCGTCGCGAAGACGCTCGTAGAGCTCGTTCAGGCCGGCGGCGGGCTGGCTGGTGGAGGGCTTGCGGTCCTGCGCCTTGAGCTCGGTGGGCGGCGGCTCGCGGTCCGGCGTGCGGGACGGCGCCGCGGCGGCCGCCGTCGCGACGGTGGCGAGCAGGGCGAACAGGAAAGGTCGTGCGATGGGCGCCATGGGGGAAGCTTGGTCCCCCCGCCCGCCGCCGTCAACGCGCGGGATGCCGCGCGGCGGGCGGCGCCTGCGCCGCCCGGTCCGGGCCTCCGTCGCGGACGGAGGCGGCGGGCCTCAGCCCTGGCGGGCCTTGAAGCGCTTCTGGGTCTTGTTGATCACGTAGACCCGGCCCTTGCGACGCACGAGCTGGTTGTCGCGGTGACGGCCACGGAGCGACTTGAGGGAGTTGCGAATCTTCATCGGTCTTGCACGCGGCGCGGGTCGGACCGGCCGTCCATCGAAAGGGTGTCGGGATCGCACGCCCTGGCGGGCGCACGGCGATGGCGGCGGACGCATCGCGGAAGGAGCGGCCCCATATCAGGATTCGCCCGTGCGAGGCAAGGCGTTCCGCGGCCGACCCAGGGCTCCCGATGAAGTTGAACGCAGAACTTATGGCACGGGTGGTGATCCCATCCCGTCATTCCGGGGCCGCGCAGCGGAACCCGGAATCCAGGACCGCCGTCGGTGCCGGGCATGGCGCTGCCGGCGGCTCCGGATCCCGGGCTCGCCTGCGGCGCCCCGGGATGACGATGTGGGTTTCGCGACCCGGGAGCGCCCGGTTCGAAATCCGATCCTGAGCGGTCGAGCCCCGCGTTCTCGCTCGCTTCGACGCCGCCAACAAACTGCAGGATGGACCCAAGTAGGCCCGGAGAAGGCATCACGCGTTCCGAACGAAAACGGCCGCCGGACCCGTGTCCGGCGGCCGTCCTGGGATCGCGAGGTTCGACCGGGGCTCCCCCCGGCCGCGAGTGTCAGGGCTTCGGCGCGGGCGCCGGCATCGCCGGGTCCGGTGCCGCGGCGGGCGCCGTCGCGGGCTGGACGGGCACGCCGGCGGGCATGTCCGCGGAGGCGACCGGCCCGGCGAGCTCCGGGTAGGCCTCGACCACGTGGGCGCCGTTGAGCGGCTTGTTGGCGCCGTTGTGGCAGGTGGCGCAGTTCATCTTCGGGACGTCGCCCATCGGGCCGTGACGGTTCGGCGGCAGGGTCGAGGACAGCGGCAGCATGTAGTCCTCGTTGAGGTCGCGGACCATGCGGATGCCGTGCCAGGCGGCGACCCGGTTCGGCGTGCTCGTGCTCCAATCCGCCACCGAGCGGGTGTTGTGGCAGTAGGTGCAGTTCACGCCGAGCGACTGCGCCATGCTGATCATGATCGCGAAGGTCTTCTCCGCGTCCTGGATCGGCTTGCCCTTGGTCTCGGGCAGCGCCGAGGTCGCGTTGACCCGGATCGCGTCCTCGGGCGTGTTCTTGTGGGCGTAGAAGGCGGCGTAGACGCCGTAGGGCAGCGAGGTCAGGCCGACCTGGGGGCTGGCGACGTTCTGCCCGTTGTTGCGCGGGATGACGCCGTGGCCGGCGTTGGGGCCGGGGTTCTCGAACCAGATGTTCTTCGGCACCGGCTGGCCGCGGTGGCAGGTGTAGCAGGTGACGCCGGCCTCGTGGACGTGGTTCTCCTTCCAGGTCGAGTTGATGTGCTGGACCATCTGCAGCATCCGCCGGGCGACGCGCTTCTGGTACAGGCTGTCGTCGGCCATGTTCTCGGTGTTGTGGCAGTAGGTGCAGCCCTGCTCGGGGGCGACCCACTCGGTCATCGAGGCCATCAGGCGGTTGAAGTTGTCGGCGGAGAGGTCGCCGAGAACCTTGACGTTCTCGTAGACCGCCGAGGCCTTCTCGCCCCCGGGCTCGGCCGGGTCGGCCGGCGCGGGCGCCTGGTTGGCCTCGATCTTGGCGGCCTTGTTCGCCTTGGTCTCGATGACGTCCATCGCAGTGCCGCGGAACCCGGTCTGCTGTTGCGCCATCGGCGGGCGGGTCCAGCCGGCGGTACCGAGCATGGCGATCGTGAGGAACAGCGCGGCGACCGCGCCGGCGACGGCGAGCAGGGTTCTCATGGGTGCACCGAGGGGGCGACGCTGGAGGGATCGACGATCGGGCCGTAGACCTGGGGGTAGGACGGGGCGACCCCGTGCTTGACCGCCCAGAGGTACCAGTTGTCGACGACGGTGCCGGTGAGGAGGATGCCGATGCCGCCCGTCAGCGTCGTCAGCACGGCGAACCACCAGGCCCAGCGGTGGACCGATTCCATCGTGGCGTTGAAGCCCATGGTCCAGCGCCAGAACAGGGCGGCGCGCTCGGTGGCGGTGCCGCGGTCGACGATCTGGTCGATCTCGCGCTCGCCGCCGTAGCGGCTCACCGCCAGGATCGTGCCGCCGTGCATCGCGAACAACAGCGTCGACCCATACAAGAAGACGATCGAAAGCATGTGGAAGGGGTTGTAGAACAGGTTGCCGTAGCGCAGCGAAAACGCCGCCGTCCAATCGAGGTGCGGGAAGATGCCGAAGGGCACCGCCTCGCTCCACGAGCCCATCATGATCGGGCGGATGAAGCCGAGCACGAGATAGAGCCAGATCGCCGAGGCGAAGGCCCAGGGCACGTGCTTGCCGAGGCCGAGCGCCGCGGCGCGGCGGTAGAGCCTAACCCACCACAGCAGGATCGAGGCGGTGAGGAAGAAGCCGGCGATCAGCCACCAGCCGCCTTCGTTGAGCGGCGGAAGGATGCGCAGGCCGTATTGCGGCCGTGGCGGCTCCAGCGCCAGCCAGGGCAGCTGGCGCACGAACTGGATCGGGTCCCAGTTCACCGAAGCCCACATGTTGAGGCCGATGATCTCGAAGGCGATCAGCCCGCAGGCGAAGGACAGCGCGCCGAGGTAGCCGATGTAGATCGGGCCGACCTGCGCGTTTCCGATCAGCCCCATGAGGTAGCTGTGGAACGGCGTGCCCCAGCGGGCGTCGACCGCGACCGGCACGCCGTGCTCCGGTTCGATCGGCCGGACCTGCACCTGCGTGATGATGTTCTGGTAGTACGCCATTGCCTCGGCCCTTTCCGGGAGCGTTCTTCAAGCGACGTGTCGGCCGTCACCGTCCCCGTGCCGGCCGCGCGGGGCGCGGCCGGGTCTCTCATGCGCTCAGCGCCACACCGGCAGGTTCAGCCACCAGCCCCACCATTCCGGCCAGCCCTGGGTCCAGAACGGGCCGCTGATCACGATGCAGACGGCGCTCCAGAAGCCGGCCGACAGCGCCAGGAACAAGCCCAGGCGGTGGATGCCCAGCGTGCCGATCGAGTAGCCGATCGTGTCGCGGAAGAAGGTGTCCTCGTGCTCGGGGCTCTTCACGGTCTCGCCCTTGGCGGGGTTCGTGGCCGAGAGGATCAGGCCGCCGTGCATGGCGAGCGCCAGCGTCGTGGTGAAGAAGAAGGTCACCGCGAGCATGTGCGCCGGATTGTAGTGGAAGTGCAGGTACTGGTACCCGGTGTTCGAAACCCAATCGAGGTGGCTGAGAATCCCGTAGGGGAAGCCGTAACCCCAGGCGCCCATCAGGAACGGGCGGACCACCACCAGCACGACGTAGGCGAAGATCGCCATCGAGAAGGCGAAGGGCACGTGGTAGCCCATGCCGAGCTTGCGGCAGATCTCGACCTCGCGCAGCGCCCAGGACGAGAACGACCCGATCGCGCAGAAGGTGATGATCTGCCAGAGGCCGCCCTCCTTGAGCGGCGCCAGCGCGAGCCCGTACTTGATGTCGGGCGGCGCGATGTTGATCTGCCAGATGTTCCAGGTCGGTCCCAGCGCGGCGCCGTAGACGACCAGCGCCGTGCCCAGCAGGGTGAAGAACAGGCCCGTGACGCCGAAGAAGCCGACGTAGAACGGCCCGACCCAGAAATCGAACAGGTCGCCGCCGACGAGGGTGCCGCCGCGGACGCGGTACTTCTTCTCGAAACTCAGCATCGCCATGGCGAAATGCCTCCGGATGGGTCTGCGGCCGTCGGGCGGCGGTCGGCGTCGGGCGCAGCGGGCGGGAGGATCGATCCTCCGGCCCGCCGCGGTCGTTGCGAGGCGTCCCGCGGGACGGCCTTCCGGGCACGCCCGGCCGGCCGCCGCGGGGCCGGGTCACGCCGGGGTCGGCGCGACGATCTGGAGGGAGGCCGCCTTGGAGTCCTTGGCGCCCTCCAGCCAGTTGAACCGGCTGGTGCTGAGCAGGATGAAGTGGATCAGCAACGCGAGCACGAAGAGGAAGGTGAACAGAGCCACCAGCGTGCGGCGGGGATCGAACAGGAGCCAGACCTTGTGCATGGTGTCCTCCCTTACGAGATCATCGAGACGAGGCCGTGGACCGCTTGGGCTCCGCCCTCGAGCATGGCGTAGCCCTTCGGCCCGGGCAGCCAGGGGCGCCACATCCAGACCAGGATGTGCGCGACCACGGCGATCGCGGTGAAGATGATGAAGCTCGTCAGGAAGATCGCGTGGAACTCCTTGGCTTCAGGTTCCGTCAGCCCCGAGAGGCTGCTCGGACGTTCGAGCGTTCCGGGATTGGCCATGGTTGAAGTACCTCCGTTTGGCTGACCGCGCGGCAGCGTCGCGCGGGGGGGAGCGCCGTGGCGGCGTTGAGGTGCCACGACCGGACTTCCACCCGTTGCCCGGACGGAAGCGTCTCGAAGGGCCGGGCTGCGCGGTGCGCGTCCGGCTCGGCCCGAAAGCGTCAGCCCATGAAGGCGTAGGGGATGGCCGAGACCGCCATGGCCCTGGCCTCGCCGAAGACCGAGCGGCGCTGAGCCGGGCGCCCGGCCTCGCGCGCCGGCATCACGCGCTGGGCGACCGCGGCGGCGAGGAAGAACGGGTAGGTCGCACCGAGGATGATCTTGAACTGGACCTCCTCCTGATGGAGCCGGGACGTCGCATCGATCGATCGGGCCATGGATGTCCTCCTGGACGCTTGGGCCGGCGCGGTGCGCGGGCTCGGCGGGGTGCGGGCGGATTCGCCCGGCCGGGGCCGGGGCGAAGGGGTGAGGGCGGAAAGGCCGGGCAGGCTCGCGGCGGCGCTCATGCGGCCACCCCGAGCTTGATGGCGCCGTGGGCGGTCTCGACGTGCGCGGACCCGACGCGGGCGGCGCCGTCGCGGCGTGCGTCGCGCTCGGCGGCGTCGCGCAGGCGCTTGGCCATCGAGATCCGGACCAGGACCGGCTGGCTCTCGACATGCGCGTCGAGGGCTGCGCGCGCCGCCTCGTCCCACGGCAGCTCGCGGTGCATCCGCGCCGGCGTCGCCTCGACCGCATCCATGTCGCGGGCGAGCGGCAGGATGTGGAAGAGCATGTCGAACAGCGCGTTGCAGACTTCCTGCACGAGGTAGGTCGCGCCCGAGTAGCCCATGAACGGGGTGCCGGTGTGCCGCCTGATGATCGCGCCGGGGAACGAGGCCGGCACGAAGACCGCGCGGCAGCCACTTTCGGCCGCGTACATCCGCTCGTTGAACGAGCCGAACAGTACCAGCGGCGGGGTCTTCGCGATGGCCTCGCGGACCGCTTCGTTGTCGGGCTTGGCGCCGGGCTTCCGCGCGAAGGCGAAGGTGCAGGGCAGCCCCATCTCGTCTTCGAGGAAGTGGCGCACGCCGCGCGAATAGGTTTCGGTCGCGACGATGCCGAAGCTCGCGGTGCCGAAGAAGTCCTGCGTCACCGAGCGCCAAAGGTCCCAGACCGGCTTGATCGTGGTGTGCTTCTCGCGCTCGATGAACGGCTCGGGGTCGAGGCCGAGGATCTCGCCGAGCGAGCGCAGGAACTTGGTGGTCGAGAGCACGCCGATCGGGGCCTGTAGGTAGGGCCGCTCCAGGTCCTCGCAGAGCAGGCGCCCGAACTCGCGGTAGAGGCAGACGTTGGCGTCGGCGTTGACGAGCTTGGGCACGTCGGCGAGATGCGAGCCGAGGGGGAAGACCAGGTTGATCTCGGCGCCGATGCCCTCGACCACCCGGCGGATCTCGGCGAGATCCGAGGGCATGTTGAAGGTGCCGTAGGCCGGCCCGATCAGGTTGACCCGCGGGCGCTCGCCGTCCTTGCGGGCGGGGCGCGCCGGAATGCCCTTCTTCGCGAAGCGCTTGGCGCCGTATTCTTGCCAGAGCCAGCGCATCGCCCGGTCTGCGGTCTGCCACTGGTCCTCGTCGATGGTGCGCGGCAGGAAGCGCTGGATGTTGGTGCCCTCCGGCGTCACCCCGCCGCCGATCATCTCGGAGATCGAGCCGGTGACGACGACGCTGGGCTGGCCCGGATCGAGCACCGCGTGCGCCCGCTTCATCGCGCCCTCGGTGCCGTGGCGGCCGAGTTCCTCCTCGCCCAAGCCCGTGACGACGATCGGCAGCTCGTGCGGGGGCAGCGCGTCGGTGTAGTGCAGGACGGAAGTGACCGGCAGGTTCTCGCAGCCGACGGGGCCGTCGATGATGACCTGCAGGCCCTTGATCGCCGTGAAGACGTAGACGGCACCCCAGTATCCGCCGGCGCGGTCGTGATCGAGGACGAGCATCAGGCCATCTCCCCAATCGGGTCGTGGTCGTGCTTTTTCGGCGCGGGCGCCCGCGATACGCTCTTGCGGAGCTGCGGCACGTCCTCCCAGACGCCGGCGGCGTGGCCGGTGCCGACGCCCTCGAAGAAGTCCCGCATCGCGTCGAAGCGGCCCTTGTTGCCCAGCGCGGCGTTGATCACCGTGGCGAGCGAGCCGGCGCCGGCGACGCCCATCAGCGGCCGGGCCGAGATCAGGTTGGTGAAGTACAGGGACGGCGTCCCGGCCTCCTTGGCCTTCTGAACCACCGGGGTCGTGCCGATGGCGAGGTCCGGCCGGTATTCGCGCATCGCGGCGAGGTCGTCCTCTAGCGAGGCGCGGAACCTGACCTGGATGCCACGGGCCTCGAGCCAGTCGCGGTCGGCCTCGGCCCAGGGGGTTCTCGGGCAGGCGGTGCCGACGTAGCGGAGATCCGCGCCGCTCTCGACCAGCAGACGCCCGACGAGAAGCTCCGAGCCCTCGTAGCCGGAGAGCGTGATCCGGCCCTTGATCGGGGCCGCCGCGAGCACGGTGCGGATCGGCGGCAGCAGGCGATTCTTGGCGGCCTCGACCAGGCTCCGCGGCACGGCGCAGGCCTCGCCGATCCGATCGAGCCAGTCACTGGTGCCGTCGACGCCCACCGGCGCCGAGCCGACGATCGGCCGGCCGGCGGCCTCGAATTCGCGGATGCTCGCGGTGTAGAACGGGTGGATCGCCGCCACCGCCGCGCCGTCGAGCGCCGCATAGAGCTCGCGCCACTCGCGTGTCGGGACCACGGGGCCGGCGGCGAGCCCCAGCGGCTCCAGCATCGCGCCGATCACCACCGGGTCGGCCGGGAACATCTCGCCCAAAAGCGTCACCGTCGGGCGCTCGGAGCGGCCGGCGCGCGGCGCCTGGACCGGTCCCTGCTCGGCCTCGGTGCGGGCGAATTTCAGCATCGCGCCGGCGAGCACGTCCTTGGCCTCGGCGTGCGTCGGAACCCCGAAGCCCGGCACGTCGATGCCGATGATGCGGACGCCGTCGATCTCCTTCGGTAGCAGGCGCAGCGGCACGCCGGAGGCGGTGGGCACGCAGAGGTTGATCACCACGACGGCGTCGTAGTCGGCGGGCTTGGCCGTGAGGAACACCGCCTCGCGGATGTCCTCGAACAGCTTGCCGGTGACCAGCGTCTCGGAGTTAAACGGCACGTAGCCGACCGAGCGCTTGGCGCCGTAGAAATGCGAGGTGAAGGTCAGCCCGTAGACGCAGCAGGCCGAGCCGGAGAGGATCGTCGCGGTGCGCCGCATGCGCAGGCCGACCCGGAGCGAGCCGAAGGCCGGGCACATGCTCTGGGGCTGGTCGTGGGGCCCGACCGGATAATCTGTCTTGAGCTGCTCCAGCGTTTCCGACATGCCGGCGGCCTCGGCGGCCGCCCGCATCACGTCCTTGCCGGAATGGCAGCCGAGCCCGTCGCCCTTGGTCGCAGCGACATCGATCGGAGCGGCGGGGACCGGCGCCTGGAGGGCTTCCAGGGCGGAGGCCGGGACCTCCCGGCGGGCGCGAAGCGCTGCGATGTCAAGGGTGACGGCCATGCGGCTCAGACCTCGTCGTAGACGACTTCGAGGGACGGCTTGGTCACGTGGGCGACGCCGCACATGTCCTCGAAGGTCGCCGGCACCAGCACCACGTCGCGGCCGGTGTGCTCGCTCGAGAACAGGCCGAGGAGGCCGTCCTGCGAGAGCGGCGTCGGGTGGTTGGGCTTGGCGTCGGCGACGTTCTGGGCCAGATCCGAGAACAGCGAGCCCCAGCGCCCGTCGGGCCGGCCGATGATCTCGTAGTTCGCGCTCTTCTTGCGGATGTCGTCGTCGGCCGGGATCGAGGCCAGCACCGGGATGCCGACCGCGTCGGCGAAGGCCTGGGCCTCGCCGGTACCGTCGTCCTTGTTGATGACGAGGCCGCCGACGCCGACGTTGCCGCCGAGCTTGCGGAAGTATTCGACCGCCGAGCAGACGTTGTTGGCGACGTAGAGCGACTGCAGGTCGTTCGAGCCGACGACGATGACCTTCTGGCACATGTCGCGGGCGATCGGGAGGCCGAAGCCGCCGCAGACCACGTCGCCGAGGAAGTCGAGCAGGACGAAGTCGAATCCCCATTCGTGGAAGCCGAGCTTCTCTAGGAGCTCAAAACCGTGGATGATGCCGCGGCCGCCGCAGCCGCGTCCGACCTCGGGGCCGCCGAGCTCCATCGCGTAGACGCCGTCGCGCTTGAAGCAGACGTCGCCGATGGCGACCGCCTCGCCGGCGAGCTTCTTCTTGGTCGAGGTCTCGATGATGGTCGGGCAGGCCCGGCCGCCGAACAGCAGCGAGGTGGTGTCGCTCTTCGGGTCGCAGCCGATGAGCAGGACCTTCTTGCCCTGCTGGGCCATCATGTAGCTGAGGTTGGCCAGGGTGAACGACTTGCCGATGCCGCCCTTGCCGTAGATCGCGATGATCTGCGTCTCCTTCTTCGCCGGCGCGGTCACCACCGGATCCGGCTCGATCGCCGCCTCCGCGCGCAACGCGGCGTTGGTCAGGTGCATGTTCATGCGTTCCTCCAGTCGAGGACCATCTTCAGGCACTCGGGATCGCCGAAGGCCGTGCGATAGGCCTGCTCCGCCTCCGACGCGGGGCGCCGATGGGTGATCAGGCCGTCGAGCGAGAGGGCGCCGCGGGCGATGAGCGCGCCCACCGCTGCGAGGTCGTGCGGCCGGAACTCGGCGGCGACCCGGATCCGGGCCTCGCGCAGGAAGGCCGGCGGGAACGCGAAGGAGAGCGGTGCCTCGTAGAAGCCGGCAAGCACGATCTCGCCGCCGGGGCTAAGCCGCCCGATCAGCGTGTCGAGCAGGCTCGCATCGCCGCTGACGTCGGTGATCGTGGCGTAGTCGCGGCGCTCGTCCTGGTCGGGGTGGACGACCGGGTAGCCGAACGCGCCCCGCGACCGCACTGGATTGGTCTCCCACACGGTCGGCACCGCGCCGGACAGGGCGACGAGCCGGGCGAGCAGACGCCCGAGCACCCCGTGGCCGACGATCAGGGTGCGCTCGCCCGGGGCGCTCGCGGCCATTGCGTGGTAGGCGGTGGCGGCCAGCGCCAGCAGGATCGCCTTCTCTCCGAGGCTCGCCTCGACCGGCACCAGCTTCTCGGCCGGGACGATCAGGTGGGAGGCGGCGCCGCCGAACAGGCCGCGCACCGTGCCGAAGCAGCGCGCGCCCGGCACGAAGACCGCCTGCCCGACGCTGAGGCCGGAGCCTTCGGGTGCCATCTCGACGATCCCGACCGACTCGTAACCGGGCACCAGCGGGTAGCCCATGCCGGGGAAGCTCGGCATCCGTCCGGTCCAGAGCAGGCGCTCGGTGCCGGTGGAGATCCCGCTCCAGGTGACCGCGACCACCGCGTCGCCCTCTGCGGCCGGGGTCAGCGGAAGGCGATCGAGCGCCAACACCTCCGGTCTTTCGAGAACGACGGCGAGCGCGTCCATGTGCGGTGCCCCTTCCATCCCTGTCCGACTCTCCCGGTCGGCCGATCAGTCATCCTAGAATGACAACACAAAGCGTCAAGTCAAATTTACACTTTTGCCGATTTGCGGGCCACGATCAGGCGTGTCAGCAGGGGACGGCGAGTCTTCACACTTCGGATTTCGGCGAAGCCCGCGGCGCGAAGCATCGCCGACAACTCCTCGGCGGTGCGGGCGCGGCCGCTGCCCATCGCCAGCAGGTAGAAGCCGAAATACGCGTCGCTGATGGGCTCGGCCCCCGGTGTCCCAGCCAGCGGCTCGGCCACCAAAAGCGTGCCGCCGGACGGCAGCGCGTCGTGGGCCGCGCGCAGCAGCACCGCGACGCGGGCGTCGTCGTGGTCGTGGACGATCCGCACCAGCGAGATCGCGTCGGCGCCCCGCGGCAGGGGATCGGAGAAGAAGCTGCCGCCGCGGCAGGCGACCGTGAGGCCGGCGGCCCCGAGCCGCGCCTCTGCCCGCGCGGCGACGGCCGGCAGATCGAACAGCATTAGGCGCAAGCCGGGGTGGCGGGCGGCGGCGGCCGTGACGAAGGCGCCCTCCCCGCCGCCGACATCCATCAGGCAGGCGTGCGAGGCGAGCGAATAGGCGTCCAACACGTCCTCGGCGATGAGCGCCTGCGAGGCCGCCATCAGACGGCTGTAGCCGGCCACCGCGTCAGCCTCCGCGGCGTCGGGCTCGGCGGCCATCGCGTAAGGCCAGTAGCCGGAAAGACGCGTCGGCCCCGTCTCGCCGCGCAGCAGCGCCACCGGGTCGGCGAGGTCGGCGTAGAGCATGGCATGATGCTCGATCATCGCCGCCACCGAGGGGTTGCCGATCAGCGCCGCCCCGAGGTCGGCCAGCGCCCAGCGCCCGTCGGGCAGGCGGGCGATCAGGTCGAGGGAGGCGGCGGCCTTCAACAGACGCTCCGCCCGCTCCGGCGCGAGGCGGAAACGCTCGGCCAGGACCGCGGTCGGGAGCGGGCCGGGTCGCAGCGTGTGGAACAGGTCGAGGCGGACGCAGGCGAACAGCACCTGCGAGTAGGTGAACCCGGCGCACAGGTCGAACAGCGCCCGCGTGTTCCGCTGCGCGATGCGCCGCGTCAGGGGAAACCCGGCGGCCCAGCGCTGGAACGCCGGGCTCGCCACCCGGGCGATGCGGAACGCGCGAAAGCGCTCGCGAAGGGTGGGGCGCGGGCCGCGTGCGTGCACTCTCCCAGGGGGAGAGGGCTGGAGTGAGGAGCGTGCGTTGTCCGGAAAGGTGACGCCCCTCACACTGTCCCTCTCCCCTTGGACGAGGGGACCCGCGACCGGACCGGCATCCACCTCCGACAGCATGGAAAACCCCGCCTCAGGCGAATTCGTGGGCGAGGCTCGCGGGCAGGAATAGCCGGGTCTGTGCGGCGATCTCGGCACGGAGCGCGTCGGCGCCGGGGCAAGTCGGGATCACCTCGATCGCCTCGGCCGAGAGGCGCTTCAGGCGATCGAGCGCGCCGCCGCGGCCGAGGAGCAGGGCGGCGTTCGGGCGCCCGAGGGTGGCGTCGCGGCCGGCCGGCTTGCCGATCTCCTCCTGGCGGCAGGCGACGTCGCGCAGGTCGTCGGCGACCTGATAGGCCTCGCCGAGGCATTCCCCGAGAAGCCGCCAGGGCAGCGGCGTGGCGCCCGCGGCGGCCGCGCCCGCCACGGTGGCGGCGGCGAACAAGGCGCCGGTCTTGGCCTGCTGGTAGTTCGACAGCGCGACCTCGGCCTCCGACTCCCAGGCCTGCCCCGCGACGATGCCGGCCGGCGAGCCGACGGCGCGGGCGACGAGCCCGACCAGCGCGGCCAGCCGCTGCGGGCGCTTGGCTGCACCGCGGGCCAGCGTCTCGAACGCCAGCACGATCAGCGCGTCGCCGGTGAGCACCGCCAGCGGCTCGCCGAAGGCGACGTGGACGGCGGGCTTCTTCCGACGCGTCTCGGCGTCGTCGAAGCAGGGCAGGTCGTCGTGGACGAGGGACGCGCAGTGCAGCAGCTCGATCGCGGCGGCTGCGGCTTCGGCCCCCTGCGGGTCGTCGTCGCCGCAGGCGGCGGCCACCGCGAGGCAGAGCCGCGGTCGGATGCGGTGGCCCCCTGGGAACACCGCATAGCGGATCGCCTCCGCGAGCCGCGGTGGTGCGCCCGGCGCTTCCGCGTAGGCGACGGCGATGTCCAGGGTCCGTTCGATGCGCTGGCCTGCGTCCACCGTGACCTCCCGTGTCAATTTGCGTTGACTTTCTCAAGTGTCATCCATGATTGACACTTGCGGCTCCGGAGATCAATGCCGGATTGTCAGCGCCGCGGAGGAACGATGGCGATCGAGCGGGTCGTGGTGATCGGGGGCGGCATCGGCGGGCTCGTCGCCGCTTTGCGGCTCGCCTGCGCCGGATGCGACGTGACGCTGCTCGAGGCGGCCGACGCGCCCGGCGGCAAGATGCGCAGCGTCGCCGTCGGCGGGACCCGGATCGAGGCCGGGCCCACCGTCTTCACCATGCGCTGGATCCTCGACGAGATCTTCGCGGAAGCCGGCGCGGAGCTCGGCAGCCGCGTCGCGCTCGCGCCCGCGCGCACCCTCGCCCGCCACGCCTGGAGCGCGACCGAGCGCCTCGACCTGTTCGCCGACATCGACGCCGCCGCCGACGCCATCGCCGACTTCGCCGGGCCGCGCGAGGCCGACGGCTATCGCCGTTTCTGCGCGCGCAGCGAGCAGGTCTTCCGCACCCTCGACGCGCCGTTCATCCGCGGCGCCCGGCCGGGTCCGGTGGACCTCGCCCGCCGCGCCGGCCTGTCGGGCCTGGGCGACCTCTGGCGGATCCAGCCCTTCGCCACCTTGTGGGGCGCGCTCGGCGACTATTTTCGCGACCCGCGGCTGCGGCAGCTGTTTGCCCGCTACGCGACCTATTGCGGCTCGTCGCCGTATCAGGCGCCGGCCACGCTGATGCTCGTCGCCCATGTCGAGCAGGCGGGCGTTTGGTCGATCGCGGGAGGCTTGAGCCGGCTCGCCGCCGCGATCGCCGAGCTCGCGTCCGAGCGCGGCGCGACCCTCCGCACCGGCGCCCGGGTCGAGCGCATCCTGGTCTCGGGGGGCGCCGTCTCGGGCGTCATGCTCGTCGGCGGCGAACGGATCGCCGCCGACGCCGTGGTGATGAACGGCGACGTCTCGGCTCTGGCCGCGGGGCTGCTCGGGCCGGAGGCGGTCGGCGCCGCCGACCCGGTGCCCCCGGCCGAGCGCTCGCTCTCGGCGGTGACCTTCTGCCTGAACGCCCGCACCGCGGGCTTCCCGCTGGCGCACCACACCGTATTCTTCTCGAACGACTACCGGGGGGAGTTCGACGCGATCCGCCGCGGGCGGCTGCCGGCGGACCCGACCACCTACGTCTGCGCGCAGGACAGGGTCGGCGACGCGGCGCCGGACGGGCCGGAGCGCCTGCTCTGCCTCGTCAACGCGCCGGCCGTGGGCGAGCGGCCCTTCACGAAACCGGAGATCGACGCATGCGAGACGACGATGCGGGCACGGCTGGCGGCGTGCGGCCTGACGATCGCGGCGGCCGAGACGGCGACCACTACGCCGGCCGGCTTCGCGACGCTGTTCCCGGCGACGGGGGGCGCGCTCTACGGCCGGGCCTCGCACGGCTGGAGCGCGACGTTCAAGCGGATGGGCGCACGGACGCGGCTCCCGGGCCTGTACTTGGCGGGGGGCAGCGTGCACCCGGGGCCGGGGGTGCCGATGGCGGCGCAGTCGGGGCGGATCGCGGCGGACACGCTGCTGGCGGACAGGCGGGCGGCGCGCCCCGTTTCGACACGCCGGTCGCCCGCGACGGCTACGTCTGGTGGTACGTCGACGCCCTGAGCGCGGACGGCAGCCAGGGGCTGACCATCATCGCCTTCATCGGCAGCGTGTTCTCGCCGTACTACGCCTGGGACGCCACGCGGAACCCGTTCGAGCACTGCGCCGTCAACGTCGTCCTCTACGGCGCGCGCGAGAACCGCTTCTGCATGACCGAGCGCGGCAGCAAGTCCCTGTCGCGCGACGCGAACAGCATCCGCATCGGGCCGAGCGGCATGGCCTGGGACGGCACGGCGCTGACCATCACCCTCGACGAGACCACGGCGCCGATCCCCTCCCGGGTGCGCGGCACGGTCAAGCTCTATCCCGCCGGGATCACGCCTGGCCCCTTCACCCTCGACGCGCACGGCGCGCATCGCTGGTGGCCGATGGCGCCGTCCTCGCCCGTCGAGGTCGCCCTCGATGCGCCCGCGATGCGCTGGTCCGGCACCGCCTACTTCGACACCAACCACGGCGACACGCCGCTGGCCGACGCCTTCACGAGCTGGACCTGGTGCCGGGCCGACCTCAGCGACGGCGCGGCAATCCTCTACGACGTCCGCCGCCGCGATGGCTCGGGCCAGAACCTCTCGCTCCGCTTCGACCGCGACGGCACCCGCCGCGACATCCGCCCGCCACTCGCCGCCGCCCTGCCCGCGACGCGGTTCTGGCGCGTGCCGCGGGAGACCCGCAGCGACGACGGGCGGGCCGAGGTGGTGCGGACCTTCGAAGACACGCCGTTCTATTCCCGTTCGCTGCTCTCGGCGCGCCTTGCTGGCGAGGCGGTGCGCCCTGTCCACGAGAGCCTGTCGCTCGACCGATTCCGCAACCCGCTGGTGCGGCTGATGCTGCCGTTCCGGATGCCACGCCGGGCGTGACGGCTTGGTGCCGTCGGTTTAGCGCCGCGCCCGCCGCGCCGGAGCGGTTTGAGAGTAGCGGGTCACCCCAGCCGCTCGGCGATGTGGTCGGCGACGCGCAGCGCGTTGGCGATGATCGTCAACGTCGGGTTCACCGCGCCGATCGACGGGAAGAAGCTCGCGTCGGTGACGTAGAGGTTGTCGAGCTCGTGCGCCTTGCAATTCAGGTCGAGCACCGACGCCTTCGGGTCTGTGCCGAAGCGCAGCGTGCCGGCCTGGTGCGCGGTACCGCTTAAGGGGATGTCCTTGCCGAGGTAGAGCGAGCGCTCGAACAGGTAGGTGTAGAGGCCGCCGGGCCGGAGCAGGTCCTCGAGCTTGCCGCGCAGGCGGTCGTGCGCCTTGCGGTTGGTCTCGCGCACGTCGAGGACGACCCGGCCGTCATGGCCGAGCATCACCCGGTTGTCGGGGTGCGGCAGGTCCTCGCTCTGCAGCCAGAAATCCATGGAGTGGCGAGCCACCATGTCGAAGGGGGCGTCGGGCAGGAAGCCGGTCCATTTCGGGAACTCTTCGCCGCGGATCTGTTCCGGATGCGTCTTGGCGCACATCTGGATCAGCCCCATCGGGAACTCCCAGTCCTTCGACTCGAAGTAGAAGTCCGAGACCGCGAGCGTCTTCTGGAAGACGGTGTCGTTGACCTCCTTCGAGAGCGCCATCAGCACCGACATGGTGTGGCGCATGTAGTTGCGCCCGACCTGGTCCGACCCGTTGGCGAGCCCGTTCGGATGGGCCGAATTGGCCGAGCGCAGCAGCAGCAGCGCCGAGGAGAGCGCGCCGCAGGCGACCACGACCACGTCCGCCGAGTAGCGCTCCGCCCTCCCCTCGCGGGTGACGTTGACCGCGCTCACCGTGCGGCCGGACGGGTCGGTCTCGAGCGTCGAGACGTAGGCGTTGACGAGCAGGGTGACGTTGTCGTGCCGGGCCAGCGTCGGGTCGACGGTCATCACCTGCGCGTCGGCCTTGCCGTTGAGCAGGCACGGGAACCCGTCGAAGGCGTCGCAGCGGATGCAGATGCTCGTCGGGGTCGGCTTGCCGTCGCGCTCGTCGAGCTTGATCCCGAGGGGCAAGTGGAACGGGTTGAGGCCGAGCTTGCCCCAATCGTCCGAGAGCTTCTGGATGCGCGGCTCGTGGCTGACGGGGGGGTGGTCGTAGGGGGCGCTCGACCACGGCTCGTTCGGGTCCTCGCCGCGCTGGCCGTGCACCGCGAACAGCGCCTCGGCCTGCGCGTAGTACGGTTCGAATTCTGCGTAGGAGACCGGCCAGGCCGGCGAGAGGCCGTCCACGTGGCGGACCTCGCCGAAGTCGCGCTCGCGCATCCGGAACAGGGCCGCGCCGTAGACCTTCGAGTTGCCGCCGACATAGTAGTGCAGCGCCGGGCTGAAGGTGCGCCCGTCGCCGCCGTACCAGGTCTCCTTCGCCTGGTAGGCGCCGTCGACGAAGACGGTCTTGGACGACCAGTTGTCCTGCGAGCGCGGAAGGTAGTCGCCGCGCTCCAGCAGCAGGATGCGCTTGCCGGTCTTCGCCAGCCGCGACGTCAGGGAGCCGCCGCCGGGGCCCGAGCCGATCACGATGACGTCGTAATGGTCTTCTCGCATCGGTCGGCCTCGCACTGCGGTATGCTCGAGAGAACGCGTTCGCCGGCCAACGGCACAAGGCAGGCGGCGTTCCGGGTCGGCCGGTCACGGCATCGTGCGCGCTGCGATGCAGCAAACGGGCCCGCCTCGCGCATCCGGCCGGGCAACTGCGGCGGGCGAGCGGCGTTGGCCCCACGAAACCCGATGCCGCCCTTCCCGTGTCCCTGCTTGGATCCCTCAATGCCCGTCACCCCAGGCGCCCGATGATGTGGTTCGATCTCGTGGCTTTGCCGCTGCTGGCGAAGGTCTGCCTCGTCTTCATGTTTCCGCTCAGCGCCTACGACAAGGTCGCGCACTGGGACGAGGCGATGGGGCAGGCACGCTCAGGCCCCCTGCCCTTCCCGGCGCTGCTGCTCGTGCTCGGCATCCTCGTCGAGGCGGTGACGCCGGTGCTGATCGTCGTCGGCGTTTTCGACCGCGCGGCGGCCTTCGTGCTCGCCGGCTTCTGTGCGGTCACCGCGCTGATGTACCACCCGTTCTGGCGCTTCCCGGGCTTCTGGTCGAAGGACGGCGAGGGCCGCTCCCATGTCTGGGACTTCTTCAAGAACTTCGGACTCGTGGGCGGGCTTCTACTGGTGGTGGTCGGCGGCGCCTATGCGCCGGCCTCGCAGGTGGTCGCCCACCCGCTCTCGAGCGGTCCGCAGGCCGCCCCGGCCGTGTCCGCCGCCGACCGTTGACGACCCGCGCGCTTGTACACTCCGATAGGGAAACCGACATGGCCGATCAACAGAACGGCGGTCCGCCGCCCACGATGCCCTACTGGCACGTCTACACCGACGCCGAGGGTGTCAGCCGGCAGGAGCGCTTCGCGCTTTCGGACTTCACGTTCGAAGGCATCGAGCCGCAGACTGCGCCGCAATGGAACGACAAGCAGGAGCCGTCGAAGGCCAACGTCACCTTCACGGTGCTGCCGGTCGGCTGGGTCGGGCAGTGGCACGAGAACCCGCGGCCGCAATGGATCGCGATCCTGTCGGGTCGCTGGTTCGTCGAGACCATGGACGGCACCCGCGTCGAGATGGGGCCGGGCGAGCTGATGATGGGCGAGGACCAGAACACCAGGGCGCGCGACGGACGGAAGGGCCACCTTTCCGGCACGGTCGGGACCGAGCCGTGCACGATGATCGTCACCGGCCTCGACGTGACGCCGACCGTGAACCAGCCCGGACGCTTCAAATAGGTTTGGCGGCGATGGATGGTTTCGAGGTCACGCAGCCGCGGTTCAAGGCCTTCGTGCTGCCGAACGCGCCGCTGGAGACGCTCGCCGAAGGCTTCCGCTGGTGCGAGGGGCCGGTCTGGTTCGGCGACCGCGACGAGCTGCTGTTCTCGGACCTGCCCAACGACCGGGTGATGCGCTGGAGCGAATCCGGCGGCGTGTCGGTGTACCGTTCGGGCACCGGCTTCGAGAACGGGCACGCCCGCGACCGCGAGGGGCGCCTGCTCTCGTGCTCGCACCGCGACCGCCGGATCACCCGCACCGAACACGACGGCACGATCTCCGTCTTGGTCGAGCGCTATCGGGGGCGCCGGCTGAACTCGCCGAACGACATCGTCTGCAAGTCCGACGGGACGATCTGGTTCAGCGACCCGCCCTACGGCATCCAGACCGACTACGAGGGCGGCAAGCAGGAGGCGGAGCTTCCCGCCGCACTCTACCGCTTCGACCCGCGCGACGGCTCGCTCGACGTGGTCGCCGACGACTTCGACGGGCCGAACGGCCTCGCCTTCTCGCCCGACGAGACCAGGCTCTACGTCGCCGAGAGCGGGCTGCAATTCGCCGACGACACGAAGCGGTTCATCCGCGTCTTCGACGTCGCGCAGGACGGGTCGCTCTCGGGCGGCGGACTCTTCCATACCGTCGAGCCGGGCTTCGCCGACGGCTTCCGCTTCGACGAGGACGGCTTCCTCTGGTCGAGCGCCGGCGACGGCGTGCATTGCATCGATCCGCACGGCGAGCGTGTCGGCAAGATCCTGGTGCCGGCGACGGTCTCGAACCTCGCCTTCGGCGGGCGCAACCGCAGCCGCCTGTTCCTCTGCGCCTCGCACACGCTGTATGCGATCTACACCAACCGGCGCGGGGCGCGCCTCCTGTGAGCGCGGGCATCCGAGGGATCACCGGCTTTGAGCGCACCGTTGCGGACCTTGCGCGGACGGAAGCGTTCTACCGCGACGGGCTCGGGTTTGCGCAGGTCGGGTCGATCGAGCCGCTGCCGGCGGCAATCGCCGACGCTTACGGCTCAGACGGCGCCGTGGCCGCGCGCCTGACGATGCGGCTCGGCGCACAGTTCGTGGCGTTCCTGGCCTTCGACCCGCCGGGTGCGCCTTACCCGGATGTGCCGCTCGCGAACGATCCGGTGTTCCAGCATCTCGCGATCCCCGTGCGTGCGATGGAGGCCGCCCACGCGCAACTCCTGCGACTGTCGCCGCAGTCCATCAGCCACGGCGGGCCGCAGGTGCTGCCCGAGAGTTCGGGCGGCGTCACCGCCTACAAGTTCCGCGACCCCGACGGGCATCCCCTCGAACTGATCGCCTTCCCCGGCGGCCCGGCCGCGGAGCGATGGCGGACGGCGCCGGGCCTGTTCCTCGGCATCGACCATTCGGCGATCACCGTGACGAACCTCGATCGCGCGTTGGGCTTCTATGCCGACCTGCTCGGGTTACGCGTGGCCGGGCGCGGGCTGAACGCGGGCGAGACCCAGGCGCGCCTCGACGGTGTTCCCGATCCCGTCGTCGATGTCGTCGGCCTCGAACCGCCGGTCTGCGTCACGCCGCACCTGGAACTCCTGCATTACCGTCGGCCCGACACGAAGCGGCCGACGCCGGCCCCCTACGGCCCGCGCGACCCGGCGACGACGCGGCTCGTGTTCGAAGCCGACGACGTCACCGCCACCACGGAAGCGATCCGGCGGGCGGGCTACCGGGTCCGCCTGTCGGCCGACGGACGCAGTGCCTACGCCGAGGGTCCGGACGGGCACGGGCTCCGGGTCGTCGGCAGCGCGGGCGGCGCGGGCGGCGCGTCGGACCGGTAACCACCCTCGTCCGTTGTGCGCAATCGGGTTCTTCACTGCAACTGCAGATCGTGGCATGTGCCGTGCTCCGCCGGCCCTGTCCCAGGTGGCGGCCGCCTCGGCCCGGAGACCCGCATGACCCGTTTCCCGCTCCTCCGCCACGTCGTAATCGGCGGCGTCGTGCTCGCCGGCTTGGCCGTCGCACCGACATCCGCCGAAGAGGCCACCACCGCCGAGCAGACCGTCGACGCGATGAACAAACTGTGGGGGCAGCATCCCGGCATGCGGGCGAACCACGCCAAGGGCACGGTCGTCGAGGGCAGCTTTACCCCGAGCACAGAGGCGGCCAGGCTCAGCAAGGCCTCGGTCTTCGCCGGCCCCGCTGTTCCGGTCACCGGGCGGTTCTCGGACGCGACCGGCATCCCGACCATCCCCGACGGCTCGGCCGACGCCAACCCGCACGGGCTCTCGCTGAAGTTCAAGCTGGCCGACGGCAGCGAGATGGACGTCGTCACCAACAGCCTGAAATACTTCCCGGTCGCCACCGGCGAGGAGTTCCGCGACCTGCTCGTCGCGATCGCCAAGAGCGGGAAGGATGCCGGGACGCCGACGCCGGCCGAGGCCTTCGTTGCGAGCCATCCGGCCGCCGGCAAGGCCGGCGCCACCGCCAGGACGCCGACGAGCCTGGCGCGTCAGACCTACAACGGCGTCAACGCCTTCGTCCTCGTCGACGCGGCCGGCAAGCGGCAGGCCTTCCGCTACCGTATCGTGCCGGTGGAGGGCGAGGAGCTGCTCGCGGCCGAGGAGGGCGCCAAGCAGGCGCCGGACTACCTGATGTCCGAGATCCGCACGCGGCTCGGCACGGCGCCGGTCGCCTACAAGGTGCTAGCCCAGCTCGCCGAGGCCGGCGACCGGACCGACGACGCGACCAAGCCCTGGCCCGAGGAGCGCCGGTTGGTCGACATGGGCACCCTGACGCTGACCAAGCCCGTCGCCGACAGCGCGAGCGCTGAGAAGGCGCTGCTGTATCTTCCGAACGCCCTCACCGACGGAGTCGAGGTGTCGGACGACCCGTTGATCGACGCGCGGGTCCAGGCCTACGCGGTCTCATTCGGGCGGCGCTCGCAGTAGAGGCTCGGCGCATCGCCCGTTTCACCAGATGCGGGTGACGCGGCCGTCGAAGACGGCATCGGCCGAGACCAGCGGCATCGCGTGGATCAAAGCCGTTGCCGCCAGGAGACGGTCGAACGGATCGCGAAGCGGCCAATCCATGCTGCCGGCCATCAGGCAGATATCACTGGTCAGCGACGCAGATCTTCCGCCCTGCCTCAGTAGGAGGTCAACGAGGCTGTCGGCGAAGGGGGCCATGTCTGGCCATTTGCCGAGGCGGACCTTCTGACCGATCTCGAAGAACGTGATCGGACTCACATAGACGGTCGTAGCGGCAGATATGCTCTGCCGTGCCACCTGCGATAGGCGACGATCGTTCGTCAGCGACCAAGCCCAGGTATGCGTGTCCAGAAGGAGACTTGCGCTCAACGCTCACCCTCCCACAGGGCGAGTTCCTCGGTGTTCATTGGTTCGAAGAAATCGGGACCCGAACCTGCGACCTGACCTTCCAAGAGCCCGATCTTGAAGGTGGTCTTCGGGATGGCGACCAGTTGTACGACGGGCTCGCTTCCGCGGGCGATGATGACCTCCTCGCCACGCAAAGCCGCCTCGATCAGCTTGGACAGCTGAGTCTTCGCTGCGTGAACGGTGACCTGCATGGCGAACTCTCATCGCGAAACGTCGCGATCTTAGCTAACTCGACTAACCTTTCAAGGCGCATGGACGTCGCCCGTCTGATATCGAGTCGCGAGCCGAACCCAGGACCGACACCCCGGGCTTGACGCCCCCCGGCCCCCGCGTCCAATGCCGCCGTTTCCACGGGAGGCCCCGATGCTTTTCGCCCTGCCCTTTCCGGCCATCGACCCGGTCGCCGTCGCGATCGGGCCGATCACCATCAAGTGGTACGCCCTGGCCTACATCGCCGGGCTGATCGGCGGGTGGTTCTATGCGCGCCGCCTCGTGATGGCCGAGCGCTACTGGGGCGTGGTGCGCCGTCCGACCACCGTGGACATCGACGACATGATCGTCTGGGTGGCGCTCGGCGTCGTCCTCGGCGGGCGGATCGGCTACGTGCTGTTCTACAATCTGCCGATGTACCTCGACGATCCGATGGAGATCCTGGCGATCCGCAATGGCGGCATGTCGTTCCACGGCGGCTTCCTCGGGGCGGTGCTGGCGATGCTGCTGTTCGCGCGCTCGCGCAAGCTCGGCGGCTACACGGCGCTCGACCTCGCCGCCGTGGTGGTGCCGATCGGGCTGTTTTTCGGCCGCATCGCCAACTTCGTGAATGGCGAGCTGTGGGGCCGGGTCGCGCCCGACTTCGCCTACGCCGTCGTCTTCCCCACCGGCGGCCCGCTGCCGCGCCACCCGAGCCAGCTCTACGAGGCCGCGACCGAGGGGTTGCTGCTGTTCATTGTGATGGCGCTGGCGGTGAACCGCTTCGGCTTCCGGAAGCCGGGCCTTCTCGGCGGCATCTTCGTCCTCGGCTACGCCGTCGCGCGGACCGTGTGCGAGCTGTTCCGCGAGCCGGACCGCCAACTCGGCTACCTGTTCGGCGACCATCTCGGGCCGCTGGGCGGCGGCGTGACCATGGGCATGCTGCTCTGCGTCCCGATGGCCCTCGTCGGGCTCGTCTTCATCGGGCTCGCCGCCCGCGGCGTGACGCGACCACGACACCCGGCCGAGGCCGCCCCGGTTCCCGTGGCGCCGGCACCGGACGGTTCGGTGCGGCCTTGAGCGCTACGCCGCTCGGCGCCGAGATCGCCACGCTAGTCCGCGAGACCGGCCCGATCGGGATCGACCGCTACATGGCGCTTTGCCTCGGGCATCCGGTGCACGGGTACTACTACACCCGCGACCCCTTGGGCCCGCGCGGCGACTTCACCACCGCCCCCGAGATCAGCCAGATGTTCGGCGAGCTGATCGGGATCTGGATCGCCTCGGTCTGGGCTGCGATGGGGGCGCCGGCCCCGCTGCGCCTGGTCGAGCTCGGCCCCGGCCGCGGCACACTGATGGCCGACGCGCTGCGGGCGCTGCGCACCGTGGCGCCGACGGCCGCGATCGACCTCCATCTCGTCGAGACCAGCCCGGTCTTGCAGACGGCGCAGGCGGCGGCGCTCGCGGCCGCCGCGCCGACCTGGCATGCCGACGTCGCCGCGGTGCCGCACGGCCCGGCCATCGTGGTCGCCAACGAGTTCTTCGACTGCCTGCCCGTGCGCCAGTTCGTGCGCACCGCCCGCGGGTGGTGCGAGCGGCTGGTCGGCGTCTCGGACGGTGCGCTCGCCTTCGGGCTCGCACCGGACCCGAACCCCGCGATCGGCGCCGTCGCAGTTGAGGGCGCCGTGATGACCCTGCCCGCGCTCGCGCTCGACCTGACCCGTGCCCTGGCGCGACGCGTCCGCGACCAGGGCGGTGCCGTTCTGGTGATCGATTACGGTCATGCCCAGCCGGGCTTCGGCGACACGCTGCAGGCGGTGGCGGCGCATCGCTTCGTCGGGCCGCTCGATGCGCCGGGCGAGGCCGACCTCACGGTCCACGTCGACTTCCCGGCGCTGGCACGCGCGGCCTCGGAGGCGGGCGCCGCGATCCACGGCCCGATCGACCAGCGCGACTTCCTCGACTCCCTAGGCCTGCCCGCCCGCGCGGCGCGGTTGACGGCGAGGGCGACGCCGGCCCAGGCCGAGGCGATCACGGCGGCGGCGCGACGCCTCACCGATCCGGCCCCCGGCGGCATGGGGAGCCTGTTCAAGGCGATGGCGATCACCCATCCCGCGCTCGCTCCGCCGGGCTTCGCGCCGGGCTGAAGCGGCGGGCGAGCCATCGTCAGCCTCGCCGCCTTCGGTTATCGACGGGGCCGACGTGATCCCGCATCGCGGGTGCCAACCCTCGCTAGGAGCCGCCATGTTCGTCGAAGCGCCGGAACTCAGCTCGCATTCGGGCATCCGCCACGCGTTCTTCACCCGGCAGGGCGGCGTCTCCGAGGGCCTCTACGCTTCCTTCAACGGCGGGCTCGGCTCGCAGGACAGGCCCGAGGCCGTCGCCGAGAACCGGGCGCGGATGTGCGCGCAGCTCGGGCTGCCCGCCGATCGGATGGCGAGCCTCTACCAGGTGCATTCCGCTGAGGCCGTCGTGGTCGCGGCGCCGTTCCCCATGAACGAGCGCCCGAAGGCCGACGCCATGGTGACGCGGGTTCCCGGCCTCGCGCTCGGGATCGCGACGGCCGATTGCGGCCCGATCCTGTTCGCCGATCCCGAAAACGGCGTCGTTGGCGCCGCCCATGCGGGTTGGAAGGGGGCGCTGACCGGCGTGGTCGAGGCGACGGTCGCGGCCATGGAAGGGCTCGGCGCCCGGCGCGGAGCGATCGTCGCCGTCCTCGGCCCGACGATCTCGCAGGCCGCCTACGAGGTCGGCGCCGACTTCATGGCGCGCTTCCGCGACGAGGCGCCGGGGTCCGACCGGTTCTTTTCGGACGGTTCGCGCCCCGGCCACGCGCAATTCGACCTGTCCGGGTTCGTGCGCCTGCGTCTGGAGCAGGCGGAGATCGGCGAAGCCGCGATCCTCGGCCTGTGCACCTACGCCGACGCCGAGCGCTTCTACAGCTATCGTCGAACCACCCACCGCGGAGAAGCGGATTACGGGCGGCTGATCTCCGCCATCGCCCTGACCCCATGAAGCCGGTTCCCGGGATGCGACAATCTGTCCAACGCTGAGACGGGAAAAAAGCGTGGCCGCAAGTGAACCTTGACCATTCGAGGGTGTTTATCGCTTCAGGTACCAAGGGATAACGGCGGGGCGCCACAAAGGGGCCGTCTTCAGGACGGTCGGCGTTACCGCGATGCAACAGCATCCTTGGAGCCGTTGACTTAAAGACGGGCAATCGGTGCCGGACGGGGCAAAAGTCCGGCGGCACCAGATGGAATGAGGACCAGACCATGAAATCCATGCTTCGGGGCGTCACCGCCCTCGCCGGCATCGCGCTTGCCGGCTCCGCCTTCGCTGCCGACCTTCCCCGTCGCGCGCCGCCGCCGGTGTTCACGCCCGTCCCGGTGTTCACCTGGACCGGCGCCTACTTCGGTATCAACGCCGGCTACGGCTTCGATGCCAGCGAGCGCCGCGGCGCGACCGTCGTCGGCGTCTCGCCCGGCAACGCGATCTTCGCCGGCCCGGCCG
>NZ_VRVF01000035.1:0-51494 GCF_008040045.1 Methylobacterium sp. WL8
AAGCAGCGGCTCAATCACCGCCCACTCCGCATCCGTCAGGTCAAACCGCGCCATCCTCGGTCCTCCATTCGGAAAACCAACGACCCACCGCCCAAACCGTGCCAACCGTTATGGGTTCACGACCTAGCCCGCGTGCCCGAACGTCATCGTTAGATCCCTCGTCGATGAGGTCGGCGAAGCTTTCCGTAAACCCTGTTTGGCCCAGGATGTCCGAAGGAGCACAGAGATCGCTCGTCTCAGCGAGGTAGAGCAAAGCCGTTGGCAGGCTTGCCCGCGTGATCAGAGGTTCAACGACGACGAGCGAGCCCGCTTCGATCGCGGGCCAGGTCGAGTGCCGCAAGACGGGGCTGTCGTGGGGAACGAGGTGGACGCTTGGGCCATGCGTACCTTCGGCCAGGACGCGCAGCGAGTTGGTAAACTCGCGAGACCCCAAGCATTTCACGGCCTCCCGCGACCAACGGAACACCGGCAGCACGTTCAGGAGTCCACCATCGGCAAAGCCCGGGCGGAGCGGCAGGTCACCCGAGGCTAGGATGCGTCCCTGCCGCTCCGCTGTGCAACGCAGCGCGACCATCATCGCTCGTAACAACCGGCCGGAGCGGTAGCGGTAGACCAGGGCACGATCGAGCGCAGCGGCGCCGTGCCGATGGGTCGCCAGCAAGTAGCCGACGTCCTGCACCGCGCCCACGCCCGTCACCACCACGTCGCCCACCGACGGGGACGCCGTTTCGGGTCATCGCTCCAGCGCCGCACGAGGTCGCTGGCTTCGTCCGAGTCCGGTCCGTGCCGGGCGCTCAACGTGCTCAGCTGCCGCTCACGCTCCCTCCGGGTCGCTCGACGATCCTCGAACTCGCGAAGCTCCCAGCCGCTCCGTAATTCGCCCCATACGCGATCGTCGAAGGCCGACAGGGGTTCCAGCCGATTGACGCATGCCCGCGCGATCGCCGTGTCCGACAGGGGGCCGGGCGCGTGGACAAGTGGGTGCCCGACGATCGGTCCGAGACCCTGCTGTCGCTGAATTCCCAGTAATGACACGAGAGATTTGCAGGCACCCACCCGAGGGTCCCAGTCCAGAATCTCCGGGTCGAGGCCGGCACATAGGCCGAGCGTGTTGTCCCAGTGGAACGCAAGCGCTGCGGCATCATCCGTGCCGGCGGTCTCCTGTACGACCGCGTCCTCGCCACTGCTCCCGTGCCGGGCGATCCAGGCCCGCCGCCAGTCCGGCGCGCGCGCAAGGCAGTCGCCCCCCGCCTGCCCTGGTCCTGGGCGCGGAAGATGGGCCACAAGTCGCCCGTAGACCTCCCGACCCTCTCGGACGAACAGGGTGAGCCGGGCAGATAGCGGGCCACCCCAGGCCCGAACCTGATCGGCCAGTGCTTCGCCGAAGGCGTCGATCAGCGCGATGCTATCGGCTTCAGACGTCGTGCCAAGCAGCCCCGGCCTGACCACGAAGGCGGTATTAAACAGGGCGCCGTACTCTTGCATCAGGAACGAGGCGCGGTTGACGATCGCGCGCGCGTCGGCGGCTGTGAGGTACTGTGGATCCTCCGACGCCACCCCCGCCGTGCAGTCGACCGGCGATGGTGGTGCTTCGCCAAAGCCGCGCGAGGGCAGGGTCACGGTCGGGCCATGCTGGTTGAGGGTGTGCACCGGAGCGATCGAGTCGCTTCGATCCTCCACGTTACGCCCGCACTCCGCGCGCAGGTCGTCGTTGACCAGTCGGTGGAACAGCGCAACACGCAGCGACAGGGCGATGTCCCCTGCGCGGTCGGGCTTAGCCAGCCGCTGCGCAGGCCATGACCAGAAGTCCATCATGCGGTGCCACGTTTCGGCAAGGTCGGCGGGCTTACGCAGGTTCAGGCGCTGGCAGAAGCGGACCAGGATCGGCGCGCGGTCGCCCTCGGGGATGGCGTCGATCAGCCCGTCGACCCGCAGGCGGCGATGCCGGATGTCGTTGGCGTAGAGCGAGAGCAGGAAGGCCTGGATCCACGCGATCTTATCGTTCACGCTCTCCTGCCAGCCCGCCATGAGCGCGGTCTGTGCGGCGAGGTCGCCCTCGGCCAGCGCCCCGAAGTAGGTGAGCAGCGGCTCCGTCTGGTCCGCATCGAAGGCGGCGCGCACCCGCGCCACGGTCAGCCGGGTACCGGGCTCGTGCACGCGGTCGAGGCCGAGCAGCAGATCGCGCGGCAGGCCTCTGCGCAGGCCCGCGAGCAGCGCCAGGGCCTCGGGTTCATAATCGAGCGGCGGCTCGGGCGGGCGCGCTTTGCGCGCCTGAACCTCCAAAAACCGGTAGGCGTCGTCAGGTGACAACGGGCGGACCAGAAGGTCGAATAGCCGCGAGCGCAAGGCTGGCCGGATCTTGTCGACCTCGGTCGTGGCGAAGAAGAACAGCACGCGGTTCTCCGACTGCTCGACGAGTTCGAGCAGGCCGTCGCAGGCATCAGGTCTAAGGGCGTGGGCCTCATCGTAGAACAGGATCTTGTAGCGATGCCGCGGCGTCGTGCGCACGAGTGGCTCAGTCCAGGCCGTCACCAGCGCACGCGAGCCGCCCTTTCGCCCAACGTTGTAGGAGTGCAGCCCCGCGATCGCTTGGCCGTCCTTCTGGCGGCAGGGACCGCACCGGCCGCAGGGATTGCCGTCGGGTCCGGGCCGGTCGCATCCGCGGCAGGTATCGCAGGTGAGGCAAGGAGAGCCGTCAGCCTGCGGCGCTTCGCAGTTCAGGGCCCTCGCGTATATCCAGGCCAACGAGGTCTTACCGGAGCCAACCGAGCCGTGCAGGAGGATGTCCCGACCGATCTGGCCGCGCTGGATCAGGCTGGACAGGCAGTCAACGACGCTCGCCTGCCCGTAGACCTCGCCGAACGCGCGCGGCCGGTAGAGGTCGGCGAAGCTGGCGCGCTTCATGGCGGACTTTCTCTCGACCTCAATGCGCCGCTCGGGCGCCCGGCCATGACGACGATGACGACGATGACGACGATGAAGGCCGTGTCGACGACAGCGACCGTGATTATCCTGTAGCCGGTGGCGCCGCCACAGACCACACGCGCGTCTCACGGATCGCCCGCAGGCTGGCCTTCGCAGGAGGATCGCCGGAGCTTCAGAGGATAGAACGTGCCATCCTTGTTGCGGACGCTCGGTCCCAGGGGCACCGCCGGATCGAGGACGAGGTCGGCCATCCGGTCCTTGAAGCGGTTGTTGTTCAGCGTCTCGCCCCCTTCCGCGTTGTAGCGCTGGCGAAGTGCGTCGGCCTTCAGTCCCCAGCGCTCGCACAGGTCGGCGAAAGGCTCCGACAGGAAGTCCTGCGTGCAGAGCCAGTCTCGCAGCGGATCGCAGGGCGCTTGAGCGGACTGGACGGCGGCCAGTGCGTCTAGAAAGGGAATGATTGGTGCCGGCCCGAAGGTGTCGACCGAGCGCCACAGGAGATCGTAGTCCGTTTCATTGATGACCTGCCAAATCGCAGAGTCGCCTCCCTTCTGCGCCGCACCGTTGCGGAACGGCAGACCAAAGAAGCGCCGGTGCCCGGTGGGATCGGCGATGAGCGCGCTGACCGACTCGTTGGCTGTGCCGATCAGTGTGCTAAGCTGCGGCCGCCGGTCGCTGTTGGATGTGCCGAGCGTGCGGCCGCGTACCGCTTTGCTCGTCATTAAGCGCTTGAGGGTTGGTACGGCGGTGCGGCCGATCGGATCTATGTCGTCGATGAACACGACAGGGAAGCGGTAGAGGTCGCTGCTGCGTGTGTCGGCGAAGTCAGATAGAGCCACGGGGTCGCTGGCCAGTTCATGCAACGGACCGAGAAATAGTCCGACCAGAGTTGATTTGCCGGTTCCTTGAACCGGGCTGATGACGATCGGCATCATGTGGTGGTGCACGGGTCGGTTGAGCAGCTTTTGCTTCACCTGCCAAATAAAGTGCTGCAGCACTGCGACGCCGAGGGCGACGTCGATCGCGAGCGTTGTCGCGACGAGACGCGTCCAGACAACAGCGGCACGCGCCACGACGGCGGGATCAGGCGTGTTTTCGACGAACGGCCGCATGATGCGGTTCCGGCGATCCTGCTGATCATCCCAAATGATTTTGGCGATCGCCCGGTGGATGTCATCAGAGCCAAGCTTGATGCCTGCCCGGCGGACGTCGAGCATCACCAGAGTGTGCAGCTGCTTGATGCTCATGACTGGCGTGCTGGCCAGCCATGAGTCGACGTCGGCAGGGCCGTAGGCCATCCGCGGTCCAGTGCCGACGCGGATCGTGCCGTCGAACAGAACCTCAATCTGCTCGTGCGCCATGAACTGGCGCACGATGGAGATCGGATCGAAACCTTCGTCGTCGAATTCGTCTTCCGTTTCTTCCGTGCGGTCCTTCTCGGTTCGTTCACCGGGGCGGAGCTGGTGGCCAAGCAGCGTGTCGCGCGCCTGCCCTACGCGGATGAAGTCGGCTGCGCGATGCGCCCCGTTGTGGTCGGGATGCGTGGCTTTCGCCTCGCGACGGTGAGCGGCTTTGATCTCATCAACAGTGGCGCTCGGCGCAAGCCCGAGTACGACGTAGGCTTCCCCTCGTGTCATAGTCACCTCGGTCCTTCGAGGCCTGTGGGGCGGGGACGCCGTGTCCACCGCGGCCCGTCAGGCGATGGACCAGGGCTAGAGTGTTGGGGTCGGTCGCTGCGGAAACGGCGGAATTGTCCGGGCTGGTCGCCGTGCCGTCACAGACGAAATTGGAGAGAGGAAAAGGCCGTGGGGCAGGCGTATGTCGGGTTCTACTGGACCCTTCCGGTGCCGCGCCGGGGTTTCCGGGTGTTGCCCAATGATGTCGAGGCCGCCGCTCGTAGAAGCCGCACGATCCGATATCAGCTTGAAGTAATCCGCCGATTCGTCCGCAATGAGAAAGGGCAACTCGTCGGAGAGGCGGTATTCATGGAGATGGAGGCGGACCGGGGGACGGAGCAGATTGAGGAGGAGCTTAATCGCGTCGTGCACCTCTGTGCCGTCCACGATGCGACGTTGATCTACGTCGACTTCTCGCACGTCCACCATTGGCGTCCGCACGCGTTCATGCGGACCTACCTTGCGAATCACGATGTGCCGCGGCTAGACCTGCGTCCCGACCCCGTTTTCATTGACGGTCAGACGTTCGATCCGGTCAAGCACTTCCGCCACTGGCAGCGACGCCATGACAAGGAAGCGCCTGCTCTACGTGACCGCGCCCGTACCGAATTAAAGGCCGCGGTGCGCAGCTTGCCCGAGGGACCTGGGCGGTGGCAGGTCGCCGCGGATGACCTCAACAGGCGAGGCATCACCACCGGAACTGGTCGACGGTGGACGTCAGAGGGCGTGCGCAAGACTTATACCCGGCAACAGCCTGTCCCCGCCGAGGACTGACGCCAAACTCGTAATCGAGCTGGAAACGCGGGGAGGACTGACAAAGATCGGACGTTCGGCGAATGTGCGATCAGCTGTTCGATCCCGATATGATATCAACCCCTACCCCACGGGGGAGGAACACCGAGGACTTTCGAAGCTAATACACCTTCGCACGAAATGTCCAATGCATGAACAGATCGAACGACAATGTGTCCCGCCAATAATCATTCTCTAACCATAAAACCTAGCCCACCTCATCGAATAAGATTTCGCGATGAGGAACTGCCGCTATCAAAAATGCTGTCTAAATTCTATATAATTTCTATAGGGCTATCAAAGTTCGAATTCGCTAAAACCGCTCTCCCCGAATCCCTCAATGTTTCGCGCATATGATGGTCTTGTAAGTTCGCGATCCGGTCTTCGTCTCGCAAGAACTGCTACCGTTAGCTGAATCTGGAGCTTGCCGCTCATCCTGCGGCTTTATCCGGATCAGCCAATGCCTCTCGCTCACGCGCCCTTCATCCCCGACGCTGTCCGCCGGCAGCACGCCGCCTTCATCACCGGCGATACGCGGTTTGCCGCGGCTGCCCGGCTCCTCGCCTCGCTCTGGCGTGCCGACCAAAACCTGCCGGCCGGCATTCAGGTCGAACGGGGATCAGGCGATAAAGCGGGCAAGACCCGCAAGCTGCGCGCCGGGTGGCGACTTCGTCGTGAGGACGCCCTCGCTGGCGGCACTTTCCTCACACCGGAGATCGCCGCCTTTGTCCGCCGCGCGCTCATCCTACGCGAGCCCGGCGCCATGTGGGACGAAGTCAAGATCCTCGGCCATCTGCTCTCCAGTCAGGGGCTGGCGCTCAACCTCTTCGGCCCCATGGCGCTCAACCTCGACCTCGCCAGTCGCGTCTGGTCACAGCTGCTGCCGGACTTCGTCCACCAGGTCACCGGTCTCAAATTTGAAACCTCGCCCGGACGCGGGGACGAACGCCATCTACAGGACGGTACGGCCTTCGACCTCCAGCTCGAGGTCATCACACCCGACGGTGAGCCGGCCTTTGCTGCGATCGAACTCAAATTCATCGAGCAGATGGTCGGGCCCTCGGCTTCTGTCCGGACCCGGTACGGCGACGTCGCTCGCGCCACCGCCCTCTACAAATTCCCCGACGATCCGCTGCTCTACCGCCCCGGGATCGAGCAACTCCGGCGTGAACACACCCTCGCGCAGCTCATGGTCGATCAGGGCCATGCCAGTCGGGGGCTCTTCATCCTCATGGGCCCCAGCCTGAACCGCCGCGTCGCTGCCTCAGCGAAGGTCTACGCCAACACCCTCGTCGTTCCGCTCGGCGTCACCCCGGACCGGGTCGGTTTCGTTCACCTCCCGCTCGAAACCATTCTCGATGCCCTGGTTCACGCAGGTGCTGCCGATCACGCTAGGGCGGTCCACGCTCGCTACCTCGACTTCGACCGAGTGGCCGCCGTAGCGCTGAACAACGTTCCGCTGGCACCGAAACCGTCCGGACCGCCTTCATCGCCGCTGGCGCTGCCCTCACCGCGACCCTCGGCAACATCCAGCGCCGCCTCCGTGAACGACGGAGACACTCCGGCCGCCAATCCGGTCCATGCCGAAGAACCAACACCAACAGCATCGCCAACGCAGACTCAGGCCTGCCGTTCGTCCCTGCGGCGCAGCAGGCAGCGAACCCTGTCGCCTTCAGCGGCTCCCGCCGCACAGTGCTGTCCCCGTTCCACTAGGAAAGGTATCTTGAACGCCTCGTCGGGAGGCAACTCATGAGGCTTCCGCATCCGTGGTTCACCAAGGCGCAACGCCATCAGCTGCTGCTGAACGGCCAACGCTCCGCCGCCGGCAAGGACATCGACCCGTCGCCGGTGGTCAAACTGTTCATCCCGGACGGTGCTGCTACGTGGCTGCTGACTGAGCTGGATCCTGCCGAGCCTACCCGCGCTTTCGGCCTATGCGACCTCGGGCTTGGATCGCCCGAGCTTGGCTACATCGACCTCAACGAACTTGCTCGGCTGCGGGGCTACATCGGGCTGCCGGTTTCACGAGACATCTACTTCCAGCCGAATAGGAAGCTATCCGGCTACGCTGCCGATGCCATCGCCGCCGGGAGGATAACGGTATGAAGCGCTCTGCCCACCGCTCTATCCTACATCACCCTAGAATGACCCAGCTCTCCAGCTGCCTAAAAGCTTATTGATGTCAGTAGATTAACCCATGATCATTCCGTTAGCCCGCTGAGCGATTCCGGTTTTGACCCAAGCCGGGCGGCACTATATGTGCCCAAATCACAGCCACGTATGATGCGGGCTTCCGCCCAATTGCCGCCCGATCATTTTTACAATGAGCAACGAATTCAGCTTTAACCACTACGTCCCTGCTTGGTATCAGAAGCGCTTTCTCCTGCCTGGAAAAGGCAAGCAGGCGTACCTCGATCTCAAGCCAGAGGTGGTTGTTCGTGATGGTCACCGATTCACGCGCAATGCTCTCCTACACTGGGGTCCGGATAGCTGTTTCGCAGAGGATGATCTTTACACGACCCAGTGGGGTAATGCGAAAAACAAAGACATCGAAAAGTTCTTTTTTGGAAAAATTGACTCGGAGGGCCGTGAAGCTGTTGATTATTTTGATAATTTTACTCATCCTGCGGCGGACCCAGACAGCTTTCACAGCTTACTAACTTATCTTAGCGTTCAGAAAATGCGTACGCCCAAGGGGCTTGCATGGATGAAAGCCGTATTTCGGGACGAGCCGAAGAACATTTCTCTTATGCGCCTGCAGCGCATCCGTAACGTTTTTTGTGCGATTTGGACGGAAGCAAAATGGCAGATCGCGGAGGCTGCCGGGCCAACCAAATTCATCATCTCGGACCATCCCGTTACGGTCTACAATCGGGCTTGCCCCCCTCTTTCCCAAGAGTGCGTGGGTTTCAGTGATCCTGACATTCGTCTTGTCGGATCGCACACCTATTTTCCGCTTTCTCCTAACAGACTTCTTATTTTCACCAATCTAAGGTGGGTACGAAACCCATTTCAGTCGGAAAAGAGGATGCGGACGAATCCAGATCTATTTCGGCGCGCCATTTTCAATTTCGGCGATATTCAAACCGGTCGTAAATTATGCGAGCAAGAGGTCTTGCAAATCAACCTCATCACAAAGAGGCGTGCTTATCGATATATCGCTGCTGGCAAACGCGAATGGCTCTACCCAGAGAAACACGTTGAGGTGGATCATTGGCGGAAAATGGGCGACGGCTATTTGTTGATGCCTGATCCTCGCGATGTATACATGGGCGGCGAGATAATGATTGGGTACGACAACGGCAGGCATGATGCCTTCAACGCGTACGGGCAGAAGCCTTGGCAGCAGGGATATGAGGATAAGGAACGGGACCGCGTTGAGGCCGCTGCGCTCCGTCGCTTTAAGGCCGAATTTGCCATGATGCATGGCCCGAAGTGGCGCGGTAGCTCGCATCAATTCATGCGGCGAGGCCCCATGGAGGACAGCGAGGATATGACCGCCGCCTATCGGCGCGACATTCAAAAATACCGCGCCCACGGGCGTTTCAAGCGGGGGCGGGCATAGCGGGTTCAGCCCGCACATAAACTTGCCTGCGGACGCCTGGCCGATAGCGGTACTGATGCTCACCGTGCGAGACGCCTTCCCGAGCACCTATCACCTCGCCAGGACCGAGTCGGCCACGATACGCCTCCGGCTGCTCAAGCTCGAAGCCCGCATCCGCGAGACCGCTGCCCGCGTTCGCCTCGCCTTCGCCGCCGCTTGTCCCAACGCTGACCGACTTCATCACTTTGCGACCGCGCTGGCCCCGGCACCTGGCTGAACCGCGGGGCTCAGACGCCCCGACGAACTCAATCCCATTCCTCCAACGCCGACAAACAATCCAGATCCAGCTGCGTCAAAACAGACGCGCGATCCCGCTCGCCGTCAGTCGAAAATACGCCGCAAGTCACCGCCCAGTGATTGAGAGGAGCTATCCTCTTCGCGCACGTCGCACTGTTGGATCAGCTAACTGGCGCCTACATTGAATTATCACCCTGGATGGCAGGCCATGAGAACCATCCAAACTACAGCCCGACCTACCCCCACCCCCTACCTCCCTAGGTACGTACCTTTACACCTGCGCCCCCAGCCGTACCCGCAGCCGCCGTACCAAGCCGATTGATCCCCGGTGGTACCGCCCTTCCAAGCTGGTGTTCTCTGGAATGACTGGCTGAGCACCCGGCAGTCCCGGCGCAGTCCCCGGCGCTCCAAATTTCACTATCAGTAGCAGTTCCTTAGTTGGACACCATTCCGCTACCTCTGCACCCCATTCCGTTTCTGAGGCCAAACCCGCCCGTCAAAAAACGCGGCGTCTGTGTGAACCTTCAGCTCCCATCCGGCCTCATCCATCCGCTGACCCCGTGGAGCTTCATTGTGACCCAGACCCTTCATGCGGACCCGGCCGTACTCGACCGCGCCCGTGGCGCCCTACTCGGTCTCGCGGTCGGTGACGCGCTCGGCACCACCCTCGAGTTCAGCCGCCGGGATACCCTCCCCCACCAAACCGAGGTGACCGGCGGCGGCCCCTTCCAGCTCTCGCCCGGTCAATGGACCGACGACACCTCGATGAGCCTGGCGCTCGCTGATAGCCTCCTTCAGGCCCCCGGCTTTGATCCAGCCGATCTCATGGCCCGCTTCGTCGCCTGGTACCGCGAGGGCGCCTACTCCTGCACCGGCGCCTGCTTCGACATCGGAATCACCACTCGGGAGTCGCTGGCTAAGTTCCTCCGGACGGCCGACCCCTACGTCGGCTCCACCGATCCCGACACCGCTGGCAATGGCTCCCTGATGCGGCTCGCCCCCGTCGCCTTGGTCACACTTCATGACCCGGGCGAAGCTGAACGGATCGCTGAGGCACAAAGCCGAACGACCCACGGCGCTCCTCAGGCGGTCGAGGCCTGTGCCTACTTCGTCCAGCTCCTCCGCGAAGCGGTCCTCGGCCAACCCGACGTGCTCCGTCCGCGCCCCTGGGTCGGCACCAACACCGACGGCCTACGTCCCCGGCACTTCATCAGCGGCATGGATGACGATCTCACCCCGCTATCTCGCACTGGCGAGGCAGCCATCCATGAAATCGCTCAGGGCTCTTGGCGCGGCAAGTCACGCGCTCAGATCCGCTCCTCCGGCTACGTCATCCACACGCTCGAAGCGGCCCTTTGGGCTGTCGGTACTACCACTACCTTCGAGGAAGCCGTAAATCTCGCCGTCAACCTCGGTGATGACGCCGACACGGTCGGCGCCGTCACGGGCCAGCTCGCCGGCGCCCTCTACGGCGCGTCCGCCATCCCCGAACGCTGGCTTCATCCCCTCGCCTGGCGTGAGCGCATCACCCAACTCGCCGACGCGCTCTTCACAGCAGAGGCCTCAGCTCCCTCCTAACCCCGCCAGCCGCCACGCCCCTGGCGGCTGCGCAAAGGCCGGCCGGACCACCTTTCTCCCGCTGTAGGACGCCTTCATGCTTGGCAACGTCGTCGATCACCGGAGCGACCGCACCTGCCCGGAAATCGACGCGGTGTTCGAGCCGTCTGGGCACGACAACGCTCAGCGGCCGGACGGCACGTTCTATTTCGATATGGCGGATGTCGAAAAGGCACCAAACGGGTTCCACGTCAGCGAGCTTTACGACACCACAATTCGTGAAGCGGTACTCCGCGCTGAACGGGAGTGGACCTTCGGCGTGACCATTTACCTCTATGACAAGGGCCGGCGACCGCTCGGTTGAGCCTACGTTCACGCTGGACCACTCTCGGGCTTGAAAGCAATTCATCTGAGAAACGATGCCGCCATTAGCCACTTCGCCGGCGCCCTATACGGTGCTTCCGCCATTCCCGAGCGCTGGCTTCATCCCCTCGCCTGGCGCAACGCCAACTCCGTGCAGGCGGATCAGCTCGTCACCCTCAATCCTCCGTCCTCCGGCGGAAGCTAAAACAGCCATGGCCGCGATGCCCACCACCTTGATCCCCGACAACGACCCGTCGCTGCCGAGCGTCGGCATCTTCTGGGGTGTACCCGACGGCGCCCCCTCGAACCGCGTGCTGGTCATTGACGCGACCCCGCTAAATCACGCCGAGCCCTACGGCGCCGCCCTGACCCATGCGCGTGGGCACTACGACGTTTGGGAAGCTTGGCAAGCGTTAGGTCCCGCCGGGCTTAAACGGCGCGGATTGCCCGCCGCGATCGCCTGGAGCGAGTACGAAACTCATCCACGTGGGCGCATCGTCTACGACACAGCCATCCGCGTCTTCACGATCTACGCCGACCGTCGCCTCCAAGTCCCTGACTTCATCCAACGCATCGTCACTGCCTTCAACCTAACCGAAGCGCAATTCGTCGTACGCAGCGATAGCCACTACCGGAGCTAAATTTGGTCATCCCCAACGGCCGCCGACTTGGCCGGTCTCGTTTCACTGATCCGTCTGATTTCGGTTCACGACCATTTGCAGCCTTCCGGAAGTCCGCTCCCCAGCAGCTTGATAGACGCTGTCCTACGGCCGGGTTGGGTGGAGAGCAGTCTGGCCGCTTTCGGCGGCGTGCTGTGCTAAGACAGACATAGGTGGCCCTGCCGACCGTGGAAGCACCGCGGTGCTACCGCGCGAACGGACTACGAGCCGAAGCCTGCCGGTCATCCAGGATGGCCAAGAGATGCGTAGGGCGAAGGAAACAGCCTGATCTGACGCGTGGCGAGCACGACCGCCGCTGGCAATGGATCGAAAACATTCTCGACCGCACTCGGATCTCCCCGGGATCAGATGTCGATCCGGGCGCCGATCTCGACGGCCCGGTCCACCGGGATGCGGAAGTAGCGGGACGCGTCCGTGGCCGCACGAGCCATTGAGATGTAGAGCCGGTCCTGCCACACCGGCATGCCCGTCTCCGGCGAGGCCACCAGCACCCGCCGCGTCAGGAAGTACGACAGGTCGCCCTTGTCCAGGCCCGCGGCCGCAAGGGCACGCGGAAGGTCGGGCAGTTCGGTGAAGCCGAAGCGCACCGTCACGCAGGAGAAGGCGTCGGAAAGCTTCTTCACGGCGACGCGCTCGGCGTCGGCCACGCGCGGCAGGTCCTCGGTGACCACGTGCAGGATATAATTGTTCGCGTGCAGCACCCGGTTGTGCCTGACGTTGTGCATCAGGGCCCCGGGCGTGTCGCCGGGCGTGCCCGTCAGGAACATGGCCGTTCCCGGCACCCGCTGGATCGAGCCGGTCTCGGCCATTTGCGTAAATTCGGACAGCGGCACGCGCCGACGGTGGATCTCCTCGGCGATCAGAGCCGAACCACGTCGCCAGGTCCACATCGCTGTGACGAGGGCGGCACCGATGGTCAGCGGCACCCAGCCTCCATGGAGGATCTTGAGAGCGTTGGCCGAGAGGAACACCACCTCAATGAGCAGGAACGGCGCGATGACCGCGGCCGCGACCGCAGGCGACCAGCGCCAGACCTTCCAGGCGACGACGAACAGCAGGCAGGCGGTGATGACCATGTCGCCGGTGACCGCGATGCCGTAGGCCGCCGCCAAGCCGCTCGATGACTTGAACAGCACCACGACGAATACGACCGCGACGAGCAGCCACCAGTTCACCCGCGGGATGTAGATCTGCCCCTTCTCGGTCTCGGAGGTACGCAGGACGCGCATACGCGGCAGCAGGCCGAGTTGCATCGCCTGCTGTGTAATCGAGAAAGTGCCGGTGATCACCGCCTGGCTGGCGATGACGGTCGCCACAGTGGCGAGCAGCACCATCGGCAGCAGGGCCCAGGACGGGTAGAGCAGGAAGAACGGGTTCTCGGCCCGCTCGGGGTGGGCGAGCAGCATGGCGCCCTGGCCGAGATAGTTCAGGGCAAGCGCCGGCAGCACCAGCCCGAACCAAGCCGCGCGGATCGGCGTGCGACCGAAGTGTCCCATGTCGGCGTAGAGCGCCTCCGCGCCGGTCACGGCGAGGAACACGGCACCGAGCGCCAGCAGGCCGGCCGTGCCATGGCTCAGGATGAACGAGACGCCGTGGGCGGGGTTGAGCGCGCCCAGGATGCTCGGGTCGTCGATAAGGTGGCCCAGGCCCCCGAGCGCCATGACGATGAACCAGAACGCCGTGAGGGGGCCGAAGAAGGTCGCCACCCGCGCCGTCCCGTGGCTCTGGACCGCGAACAGGCCGATCAGGATGGCGAGGCTGATGGGCAGGACGTACGGTTCCGTGGCCGGGGTCACCAGCTTCAGGCCCTCCACCGCCGAGAGCACCGACATGGCCGGCGTGATGATGGCGTCGCCGAAGAACAGCGATACGCCGACCATGCCCAACACGATGACGAACCCGCCGGAATGGCCCAAGGCACGTTGGGCCAGTGCCACCAGGGACGGCGTGCCGCCCTCGCCGTCGTTGTCGGCCCGCATCACCAGCAGCACGTACTTGAGCGTAACGACGAGGATGAGCGCCCAGAGGATCAACGAGACGACGCCGAAGACCATCTCGCTGGTCGGTGCGTGCCCCCCTCCGGCGGCTGCGTGCAAGGACTCCTTCAGGGCGTAGAGCGGGCTGGTGCCGATATCCCCGTAGACCACGCCGACCGAGCCGAGTGTCAGCGCCCAGAAGCCCGTCTTCGGGCCATGCCCCTCATCGGAGGGCAGCGGAGTCTCGGACGTCGCGAACTCGGTCCTGGCGATTGCGGGCATCCACGGGCTCCACGTCCGCGAACGTGGGAGGCTCGCAAGGCAAGCCTCAACGGTCGAGGGGCCGGGAACGTTCGCCTAAGCCGAAGACGAACATCCCGGTCTCGGCGGACCGACGACGGGGCGGGGAAACGTTCGAGCCCGCGGAACGTCGGGCGTCGGTGACCTTACCCACGACGACGTCACGCTCCACGGTACGGGGCGCCTTACCTCACCGGTGGTGATGACCTGCGGGGTGACCCTCTTCCTGCGGCTCGCCCAGGTCCTCTGCAAAACCTGCGGTACACCCCTGTACATCCCGGCGAGGGCACGTACCGAGGTCGTCTGGAACGGCGTAGTTCGGCCGCCGGTTGACGGGCATGAAGTTCCTTTCGACGCTCTTGATCGCGACCGCCCTCTGCGCCGGCATGCTGGCCGTCGCGGCCCATCGGGTTGGCGACGTGCCCGAACCGGAGCAGTGGGCCGTCTCGACGGGGGCTGAGGCGATGATCGGGACCGCCGGATCGGCCGATGCCGGGAGCTCGCACGACCCGAACCCGGATCGGGCTACGCCTGGCCGGATGTCCGGTGAGGCATCCAACTCCGTGCGTGGGGCCGCCTACCGGGACGGCGGGCAAGGCTGATCCCAAGCGTTCCCCGAGCCGTCAAAATCCTCGGGCGCGGGGAATCGAACGAGCGCCATCGGGGCCAAGCTGACCCGAACCGTCGCCCCCGAAAGGTCGCACGCGGAGTTCCGGGACATCGCCCGGCGCGGGCTCGGATCATTCCATCACGCCCCCTGTTGCCGCCGCGCAGGATTTTCAGGAGAAGGATTTGGCGTTCACGCGGGAACAGGGCGCGGTCCGGCCGTCGCTTGCCGATGACCGGATCGACGAGCGCGGGGACCGTGAGGCCCGTCGGGCCGTTGCCACGAACGAGGCCATCCCGCGCGGCGTCCGCTCCGCGGGCATCCTGGTCCTGAGCCTCCTCGGGATCGTCTACACCCTCTACGTCGGTCAGGAGCTCATCCTGCCCATCGTCCTCGCGCTCGTCCTGAAGCTCCTGCTCGCGCCGGCCATGCGGGTCCTGCACAAGCGCTTCCGGCTGCCGAAGGCCCTTGCCGCGGCACTGCTGATCCTGGTGGTGTTCGGGGCCATTGGGGGCGTCGGCTTCACGGCCTCGATACCCGCGTCGGGCTGGATACGGCGCGCCCCCGAGAGCCTGCCGCTCCTGAAGGAGAAGGTCGAAGCGCTACGCCGGCCCCTGGATGTCCTCCAGCAAGGCCTGCAGGCGCTGGAGAGCATCGCCGCGGCCAACGGGCAGGAGGGCGCGGGCGACGTCGTCACCGCAAGGCCCGCCTCCACGCTGGCGGGCAACCTGATGAGCGGCACCGCCACCCTCCTGACCCGCTTCTTCACGACGATGATCCTGCTCTTCTTCCTCCTCGCCTCGGGCGACCGCCTGTTGCGCGGGTTCGTCGAGGTGCTGCCGACCCTCTCCGGCAAGCGTCAGGCCGTAGAGATCGTCCAGGAAATCGAGACCAACATCACGGGTTACCTTGTCACCATCACCATCATGAACGTCGGTGTCGGCGTGGCGACGGGGTTCGCCATGTGGGCCTGCGGACTGGACACGCCGCTGCTCTGGGGCGCAACGGCCTTCCTGCTCAACTTCATCCCGATCCTCGGGCCCCTGGCCGGGATCGTGATCTTCTTCGTTGTGGGTGTGCTCAGTCTGGACTGGCCTTTGTTCGCGCTCCTGCCCGCCGGTCTCTACCTGCTGATCCATATCGCCGAAGGCGAGATGATCACTCCTCTGCTCCTGGCCAAGCGCTTCACGCTCAACCCCTTCCTCGTGATCCTCTCGGTCTTCTTCTGGCACATGCTCTGGGGCATCCCCGGGGCCTTGCTCGCGGTGCCTCTGCTGGCGATGATGAAGATCGTATCTGACCGCGTAGAGCCCCTTAAACCCCTGGGCCACATGATCGGGTCCTGATTGAAGGACGCCCCATCGGTGCCGCTCAATCCCGGACGCATCGGTGGGATCGCGCCGACACGGGATCGTCCATCCAGGAGGTTGGGATCGGCGTCATGGACGCTCCAATTTCCCCTGGACGCGCATGGGGATTCCTAGTGCATCCTGCGCTCGGCCACCCTCGGGATTGACGGAACGGCCAGTCGTTAGACACGTTGCGGGTGGCATCTGAAGCGGTCGGGAGTTCAGGATGCGACGTCGGACTTCTCGCTTGACCGCTCTGTCCCTCATCATCGGGACGGGCATGCTGGCTGCCGGTCATGGCGACGCGCAGGAGGCGACCTGCGGGGACGGTCCCGTGAAGATCCTGCCCGACGATACCTTAAGCCGGATCGCGAGCCGCTGCGACGTGTCGGAAGGCGCCCTCCTGGCCGCTAATCCGTCCATCGACGGGTCGGGCGACCTGCAGGTCGGCGCCACCCTGCGCCTGCGGACGGCGGCCGGCCAGGGTCTCGCGGATCGCCTCAACCACATCGGGCGCGAGGCCAACGACGCCGTAGGCCGCATCGCCGGTCAGGTCGGCGCCTCCGCCCAGGACCTGCTCGACCGTAACCCCGACCTCAAGGGACGGTTGGAGCGGCTCGGTCGGCGGATCGGCTTGGGCGATGGTGCGGAAGCCCCGAGCCTGACCCTCTCGCCGGACCATGGCCCATCAGGCTCGACCGTGACCCTGACGGCCACGGGCGTGCCGAAGGACGAGCCGCTCCTGGTCGGGGTCGGGACGCCCAACACGGCCTTCCAGGTCCTGCAATCCGCCCGTACGTCGGGCAAAGGCACGCTGGACGTCGAGGTGAAGGTTCCCGAGCGCCAGGGCGACACCCGCCTCGTGTTCGTCCTGCGAGACGGGGACGCGGTGAAGCTGACCAGCAAGCCGTTCCGGATCGCGCCCTGACCGCAGGGGCCGTCAGGACCGGACCAGCATCCAGACGGCCATGCCGACCATCATCAGGTTCTCGGTGAGCGAGACGAAGCCGAGCGGCACGCTGGCCGAGCCGCCGACGCAGGCGCACTTGATCTCGCGCCGGTCGACGTAGACCGCCTTGAACACCGAGACCGCGCCGACCGTGCCGATGAACAGCGCGACCGGGATCGACAGCCAAAAGAGAGCGCCCGCTGCCATCAGGATGCCCGCAAGCGCCTCGCAGAACGGGTAGGCGTAGGCGTATCGCACCCAGCGCCGGGCGAGCAGGTCGTAGCCCAGGAACATCGACGAGAAGCTCTCCACGTCCTGCAGCTTGAGGATGGCGAGCACGCACATGCTGAAGGCTATGAACCACTCGCCTGCACGCACCGTCAGTGGCGTCCCGAAGGCCGCCTGGCTCGCCGCCAGCGCCATCAAGGCCGTCATCGCGAAGACCGCCGCCACGGGCGTGTAGCTGGTGGCCTTCGGGTCGGGGACGGACTTACCGAGATGTCGGCGCAGGTCGTCGTAGCCGCCGACGCGCTCGCCCGCGATGAAGGTCTGCGGCGTCGTCTTCACGCCGTGCTCGGCCTTGAAGCGGTCGGTCTCCTCACGCGTCGTCAGCCAATGGTCATCGACCTGGAAACCCTCGCGTTCGAGCAGGTCCTTGGTCTTCAGTCCGTAGGGGCAGACGTGCTTCTCCATCACCATGCGATGGACGGTGGCCCTGCGGGTGGTGTCGAGCATCGAGGAATCCTTTCGGAATGCGCCTGGAGGGTGGGTCGCCCGAACCCTGACAACGCGACGGCGGCAATCGGCTTCCCGAGCTGCATTGCGCGGAACTTCTGGACAACAAGATGGGGCTTCCCACGGTTGGAAGGTCAAGGGGCGCATCGTTGGGGACACGGCCGTATCGACGGCGCGCCCGGCCACCGTGGGACCGGATATCCGGAACGTCCGGGGCGAGCGGGTGTTTGTGAACCTTCGGCCGCTGCGGACATCGGTCTCCCTCGCCGGTCCAACCGCGCGCATCCGCGCTGGCTCGCATGCGGCGCCCATTCAGGAACCTGGTCACGATGAAGCTCTCGTTCACCCTTGCCGCAGCAGTCGCGGCGTCCCTGCTCGGACAACCCGCCTTCGCCGCCCCCGCGACGACGCCTGTCGAGGCGCTGACGGCCGGCACCCTGCCGACCGGCTACGCGCAGTTCCGGCGCTTCGGGCACCGGCATCATGGCTTCCGACGCGGTTACGGCTACCGTCGTGGTTATGGACGCGGCTACGGCTACCGTCGCGGACCAGGCGTCGGCGCTGCCGTTGGTGCTGGCGTAGCGGGCCTGGCCGCAGGCGCCATCATCGGCGGCGCCATCGCCAACTCACAGGCCCAGGCGGCACAGGGCTCTGAGGCCGTTGCCGCATGCGCTCGCCGGTTCCGGTCCTATGATGCGTCGAGCGGCACCTATCTCGGCAACGACGGAGACCGGCACACCTGCCCGTAGGCACAGGGTCACCGCCAAAGGTCTGGTCAGCCCGGGACCGTGCTCACGCCGTCGATGACGTCGGCGGCCATGATTAGGCAGAAGCCCGCGAGCAGCGCGACCGCGACCACCCCCAACACGATGTCGGACGTGCGCAGCGTCCGACCGGACTGACTGGTGAATGCCAGTTGCTTCCAGGTTCGCTTGTGGATCGAGGCAGGTGGCAAGGCAGGCTCCGGGTGATGGAGGGGGCTTTGGTTGGATCTGTATCCGGCCATCCTTGACCCAAGGAGATCGGCGTCCCCGGTCAGGTCGCCAACGCGACGAGAAGGCAGAGCATCACGAAGCAACCGAGGATGGCGAGGCCGACCGCATGGAAGGCACCCGCCGAGGCGTCGGCGTTGTCGTTGGCCGGATCGGGAAGCTCACTCGGCCAGCGTCGCCACTTGCGGCATGCGGAGGGCCCTTTGGACAAGGAACTTGGAGTATTCGAACCCAGCTCATGTTGGCGCGTCATTGAACGGATATCGGTTGCGGGGTCGGTCCGGGGCTAGCTCGGTTCCGGAGATCCCTCCGCCGTACCGGGGCCAATCCTCAATGGAGCGTACTGTCAGGCCCGCATTGCCGTGGACGGGACCTCCCGGTGGCGGGACGATGCCGCGCCGTCTCCGTAGCGTGCGGACCAGGCGCGCCGTTCGATACATCGCTTCCCTCATCGCACGCCCTGTCGTTTGGCCGAGGAGGCATCGGCTCGCGCCATCGCGTGATGACGGCCCTGGCGCCCTGCCCAAATTCGGGACCTCGTATGCCTCCGCGTCGAACGCAAGCCACGCTTGGAGGTGGCTCAGGCGGGCGTCAGGTTTATCCCGACGGGGCTACGGGCTTCTCTGACTAAAAGGTAGCGCTCGGCGACCCAGATGACGTTCCGAGCCGGTGAGGTGGCACCAGATCCGTCCAGGCGCACTCGCCCTGGCCGGATGTCGGTCAAACCTTTCCTCATGTCGCGTGGCCATCAATGGTCATCTGGGAGCAGCCCCATGAAACGCATTACCCTCGCCCTCGCGGCGGTATCGAGCCTCGTCATGTTCGCCCCGTCGAGCGAGGCGCGGCCCTTCGGCCGGGGACACGGGTTCCACGGTCATCACGGCGGCTTCGGTGGCTTCCGGGGACATCACGGCCACCGCGGCTTCGGCTTCCGCTCTCATCGCTACGGGTTCGGTGGCTACCGTGGCTTCGGCCATCCCCGTCATGGGTTCGGACGTCACTACGGACGGTACGGCTACCGTCGCGGCTACAACGGGATCGGCATCGCTGCCGGACTCGGTCTCGGGCTGGCCGCCGCGGCCATCAGGCCGGCTTACTACGGCGGCTACGGTCGTCCCTTCGGATTCGGCTATGCCCCGGTACGCTACGGCTATGCCCCGGCCGGATACGGATACGGTCGACCGTACTGCGGCTACTGAGTCGCGTATGCGAGAGGTTCTGACGAATCGAGGGCCCGTCAGTGGACGCGGCCCTCTGCTCATGGCTCGTCTTTCTCCCTTCCGGGGGAGCGGTGCCGCCCCTTCGCCACGGTCAAGCGCATTCCGCCGCCCGGCCTGTCGGGATTGCCCCGACACGCGTCGGTGAGACCGGTAGGAGCAACTGGAAAAGCTTGTCGGTCGACGCGATCCGGGCGCAACTCGACGGCGTCGAATACGCTTCGGAACAGCGAAAGGGCAGGCGCCGATGATCATGGAAGTCATTCGACAGGGTTCCAGGGCCCGAACCACCGGCCGACCGAGGGATGCCTGTCCCTATCCCGCGGATTCGCGCGAGCGGCGGGCGTGGTTCGAGGGTTTCGACGGATCGGCGTGGGACCCCGGCACGAGGGTTCCGCATCCGGCCGTGGCTATCCGAAGCGTCGCCATGGCACGGGACGCCGCTGGGGCCCCGAGCCATGCGTCGGCTTTCGCCTGAGTACCTAGGCACCGAACCAGGGGGGAAAAGTGCGCCATCGCTCCGGGGCCGAAGCCTCGGACGGTTGGAACGGGTGGTGACGGCCTTGGTCGAGGCAGGGCTCGCCGAGGGGGACGCCGTCCCGCCGAACCTTGTCGGACGCCTTCGGGACCTGGAGCGATTCGTGATCGAGGCCGGGGGCGACCGTCAGAGCCTGCAGGTCACCGCATCCGGGCGTCGCCTGCTGTAGATCCGTTCCATGTCGAACCCTCCACCTTCGTCCACTATTACCCCTCCGACCGACAGGTCTTCTTGAGACCCGCGTCCGCGAAAGCCCGCATCTCGGCGACGGGGACGGAAAGCGCTAACGACATGGAGAGCCTTCCGTCCGGGAGCGTTAAATACGACGGACCGGTCGAAGTGCCTGCCGCATGACCACCCGGGAAGAAGCCGCCGAACGCACCCGCCAGCCTCGACGGAGCCGCGGGAACGGTCGCACATTCGTCGCGCTCGCCCTTGCGGCGGCCATCCCCGTGCTGCTTCTCAGCGGCTGGGTCGCCACCCTCATGGCGCAGCAGCAGCGCGACCTGACCCGCGGCGCGGCCGTGGCCAGCGCGACCCGCGTCGCCGAACGGGTCGCCTCCGACATCGCGGCACAGATCGCCGTCCTCGAAGCCGAGGCCGCATCCGCCACCCTCGACAAGCCGGACCTCGCGGCCTTCTACGCCGAGGCCGTGCGGCTAAAGCGGGCGCGCCCCCTATGGGAGACCGTCGAGCTCGCGAGGCCCGATGGCGTCCAGATCGTCAACCTGCTTCGCACTCTCGACGACGAGCTCGGACCGACCGCGGACCGACGCAGCTTCGACGCCGTCGTCAGGACGCGCCGGCCCGTGGTCGGCGGCATCGGCCCGGTCGGACCGATCTCCGGCAAGCGCCTAGTCGCCCTCCGGGTACCGGTCATTCGGGACGGCGAGCTCCACTATGTCCTCTCCGTCGGTCTCGCCAACGACGCGGTCAGCTCGATCCTGAGGGACGCGGGCGCTCCGGAAGGCTGGGTCGGTACCATCGTCGACGCCGACGGAAACACCATCGCCCGCACCCAAGCCGAGGCCGAGGAACTGGGGCAGCCGGCCGACGCCGCCCTCCGAGCGGCGATCCGGCACGCCCCGAACGGGTTCTACACGGGTTCCACCCTGGAGGGCTCGAACGTCGAAGTCGTCTATCGCACGCTGAAGGAAACCGGCGGCTGGTCGGTGCACTTCGGGATGCCGGCTGCGACGTTGAACGCTCCCGTCCTTCGCTCGTACCTCGTCCTGGGCGGCGGCAGCGTGTTGAGCATCGGCCTCGCCCTGGCGCTTGTCGGGCTGGTGGGGCGCGACATGGCGCAACGACGTGCCGGCGAAAGGGCCCGGTTCGCCTTGGCGCTGAGGTCGAGCGAGGAGCAGGGCGCCGTCGCCACCGAGGCCGCGGAGCTCGGCACGCTGCGATGGGACACGGTCCGATACAAGGTGACCGGGTCGCCGCGCGCCGCCCATCTCCTGGGTTGGGGCACCGTCGTCCCAACGGACGGCGAGATGGAGACCGATGCCGGCACGGTGATCGGGAAGGTGCACCCGGACGACCGAGCCCGGCTCATCGACGACCTGCGCTGGAGCCTCGCGGACGGCGGGGCGCTCGACGTGGAGTTCCGCGTCGATGGCTCGGCCCCAGAGCCGCGCTGGGTCCGCCTGACCGGCCGTGCGCCCCGCCTGCAGGACCCAGCCTCGGCCGGTCTGGTCTACGGCGTGGTGTCCGACATCGAGCCGCGCAAGCGGGCCGAGGCGGAACGCCTCGAACTCCTGCGCCGGCTCGGCGAGGCGCAGGAGAACGAGCAGCGCCGGATCGCGCGCGAACTCCACGATCAGGTCGGACAGACCGTGACGGGTCTCTCGCTCGGCCTGAAAGGGCTGGAGCGGCTTCTCGAAGCCGACGATACCTCGACGGAAGCGGGCCGCCAGATACGCTGGTTGCAAACCCTCGCCGGCGAGATTGGGCGCGACATCCACCGCGCCGCCGTCGACCTCCGCCCGACAGCCCTCGACGACCTGGGCCTCCACGAGGCCTTGGCCACCCTGCTGCGCGAATGGGGTCAGCGTCACGGCGTCCGCGCGGACCTGGAGTTCCTCGGCGAGCCCGTGCGCCTGCCCGCCGCCGCCGAGAGCGCGGTCTACCGGATCGTCCAGGAGGCGCTCACCAACGTCCTGAAGCACGCCCGGGCCGATACCGTGAGCGTTTCGGTCGAGCACCGCCCGGAAGAGGTGCGCGTCATCATCGAGGACGACGGCGTCGGCTTCGATCCGGAGGCGGTTCCCCCGCCCCCTGCGGACGGGTCGCCGCCCAAGCCGCGCCTCGGTCTGTCCGGCATCCGCGAGCGCCTGTCCCTCCTCGATGGCGCCCTCACGTTGGAAGCCTCCCCGAGCGTCGGCACGACGTTGTTCATCCGCATTCCCGTTCCGCAGGCCGCCTGCGCATGAAGGACCTGACCATGGGCCGCATCCGCGTCGTGCTCGCCGACGACCATCCCATCGTCCTTGCCGGCATCCGGTCGCTCCTCAACGCCGACCCCGGAGTGGACGTGGTCGGCGAGGCCACGAACGGCGGCGAGGCGCTGCCGCTGATCCGCTCCGTCGGGCCCGACGTCGCCGTCCTCGACGTCTCGATGCCCGGCCTCAACGGGCTCGATCTGACAGAGCGCGTGACCGTCGAGTGCCCAGGCACCAAGGTCCTGGTACTCACGGTCCACGAGGACGCCGCCTACGTCCAGCCGCTGCTGAAGGCCGGCGCCAGGGGCTACCTCCTGAAACGCTCGGCGGCCGAGGACCTCCTACGGGCGGTCCATGCCGTCGCGACGGGCGGCGTCTACCTCGACCCATCCGTCGCCGGACACGCCCTTGGGGACGGTTCCGCGACGGCGGCAGGCTCCAAGCCGGCCGAGACCGGCGAGGCGCTCAGCCCACGGGAGACGGAGACGCTGCGGCTCATCGCCCAGGGCCTCAGCAACAAGGAGATCGCGCGGCGCATCGACGTCAGCGTGAAGTCGGTTGAGACCTACAAGGCCCGGGCCGCCGAGAAGCTCGGATTGAGGTCGCGCGCCGAGATCATCCGCTACGCTGCCTCCCACGGATGGCTGGACGCGCTCACCCTTCGATAGTGCGGCCTGCATCCGCGGCGTCGCTGGGTCGGTACGGTTGCCGCGTTTGCCTGGTGGGAGCCGCACCTCGTTCAGGAACCTGACGCCGCCCGCAGTCTTGTTTGCGAGAATCAAAAAACTTGAGGAAACGCTTATGAGATCGTTCGCCATCGCCGCCGCGGCCACCTTCGCCCTGGCGGTGCCGGCCTTTGCCGCCCCCTGCAACACCGGCACGACCAAGGCCAAGGACCCCACTCCCGGGCAGGTCATGCCGAAGAGCTCGGACGTCGACAAGTCGAGCCAGAACCTGGCCGGTGGCCAGCAGCCCGCCTCGCCCGGCACCATCGGCGCGATGAACAACGCCGGCGCCAACCAGATGGTCGGGCAGAAGCCCGGTTCCGAGGCGAAGAACGACCAGGGCGCCGGGGTGGGCACCTCTAGCAAGAACCTCGCGGGCGGCCAGCAGCCGGCCTCGCCGGGCACGGTCGGCGCCATGAACAACGCTGGCGCCAACCAAAAGCTCGGCGATCAGGCTACCAAGGACGATGGCTGCTGAGGTTAGCCGGACTTGTAAGCAAGGCGTCACAGGGCTCGCTTCGGATCACCGTAGCGGGCCCTTCCCATTTTTGGTCCGTCCCTCGTTGGACGCATGATGCGGTGCGAGGACCGAACTCAAGTCATGAGTATCCGCATTCTCGTCGCTCCCTCCGGCTTCAAGGGATGCCTCGACCCCGAGCATGTTGCGAGTTCGATAGCGACTGGCCTTCGTCGAGCATCGAACGGTGTCGATATCCGCGAACTGGCCCTTGCGGACGGTGGCGAGGGCACTGCCGTGACGCTTGCCCGGATGACGGGCGGTTTACTCCGGCCGACACGTGTCACGGGGCCGCTCGGCGAAACGATGGACGCGTCGTTCGCCGTGCTCGGAGGTCTCCACCGCGGAACCGCCGTCGTCGAACTCGCCGCCGCGGCAGGTTTGAGCCATGTGCCCCGTGACCGCCGCGACCCGATGCGGACGACTACCCGCGGCGTCGGAGAACTCATCCTGGCAGCAATCGACGCCGGGGCAATGAGGGTCATTGTCGGGTGTGGGGATTCCGGGGTTAACGACGGCGGCGCCGGTCTAGCGCGCGCGCTTGGCGTGCGTCTTCTTGACCGAACCGGGCGGGACATCCCAGACGGCGGCCTTGGTCTCGCCGAGCTCGACCGCATCGACCTCGGCGGCCGGGACCTGCGTCTCGCCCAAGTCAGGGTCGATGTTGCCTGCAATATCGAGAACGTTCTGACCGGCCCCCATGGCGTCGCCCGCGTCTACGGCCCGCAGAAGGGGGCGAGCAATGAGGACGTCGAGGCCATGAGCGCGGCGCTCGACCGCCTAGCCGAGGTCGTCGAGCGCGACTGCGGCGTCGATGTCCGCCTCATGCCCGGGGGAGGCGCGTCCGGGGGCGCGGGAGCCGGGCTCCACGCCCTGCTCGGCGCCCGGCTGACATCGCGCTTCGAGATCCTGTTCCCGTTCTTCGACGTCGACGCGGCGGTCGGTTGGGCGGACCTTATCGTCACCGCTGAGGGTGGCCTCGACTACAAGAGCGCCCGCGGCAAGATCCCGGCGGAGATGGGCCGGCGCGGCGCGGCCGCAGGCAAGGCGGTGATCCTGTTGGCCGGCACCCTGGGCGAGCGGTCCGGCGAGGTCTTGGAGGAAGGCGTATGCGCCTACTTCTCCGCCATCGGACGTCCGCAGTCGCTCCAGGAAGCGATGCGAGATGTCGAAAGCCAGCTTGAGCGAACCGCCGAGCAGATGATGCGGACTTTCCTGGCCGGCGCCGCTCTTGGACGTCTCCAGATCGATGCCGGTCGGGAATGATCAGGATGTCCTCCAAGCGGACCTTGCTGGTCGCCTGCGCGCTCGCAGCGCTATGCGTCGCCGTGTCCCTTCCGGAAAGTCTCGATTGGCCGGCCAGGGCCGCGCTGTTGGCCTTCGGCGGGGCCGCCATCTTCTGGACCCTGACCGAACTGAACGGCGCCTACGTCGCCGTGGCCGCCGCCCTGTCGCTCGTCGCGACGCGCGCCGTCGAGCAACAGGCGCTGATCGATGGGCTGGCTTCGAAGGTCGTGTGGCTCGTGATTGGCACCTTCGTCCTGGGCGCTGCGGTGGCGAAGAGCGGGCTCGCCGGTCGGCTAACGGCGCTGATCACTGGAGGCGGCACGACAGTCGGCGGCCTGATGTGGCGCATGACCTTCGGCATCGTCCCGCTCGCGTTTCTGATCCCGTCGACTTCCGGACGCGCCGCGATCCTCCTGCCGCTGTATCGCAGCCTGATCGAGGCCGACGACGACGAGCGCCTTGCGCGCGCCGTCGGCCTGCTGATCCCCTCCGTCATCGTCATCTCGACGATCTGCAGCCTGACCGGCGCCGGGTCGCACCTCGTTGCGGTCGATTTGCTGGAGCGTCTGTCCGACAAGACCATCGGCTTCGGGCAATGGATGCTCTGGGGACTGCCGTTCGGCCTACTCGCTTGCCTGGTTACGGCCTTCGTGATCGGTCGCCTGTTCCTCGATCGCGAGACGCGGGAGCGGCGGGTGGCTAGAGTCGAGGCCGAGGCCGGTCCCTTATCCGCCGCCGAGTGGAGAACGGGGGTGGTCGTGGCGGCCATGCTGGGCCTCTGGTTGACCGAGGGATACCACCCGTTCGGCATCGCTACCGTGGCGGTCGCTGGCGCGGTGCTGCTCACGATGCCGGTGGTCGGCGTGCTCGACTGGGACGAAGGCGTCGAGGCGGTGAACTGGTCTCTGATCCTGTTCATCGCAGCTTCGCTTGTGCTTGGGCGCGCCCTGATCTCGACCGGCGCCGCCAAGTGGCTGATAGGCTCGGCTTTGACGACGAGTGGGATCACCGATGATAGCCCGACCCTTGTGGTGCTGCTGGCCCTATCGGCGCTGGGTATGTCGGCCCACCTTTACATGGTGTCTCACACCGCGCGGGTGGCTGCGCTCCTGCCTCCCCTACTTCTCTTAGCGCAGGCGCTCCACCTCAACCCGGTCGCGGTCGCGTTCCTGGCCAATGCCGGCATGGATTACTGCCTGACGCTGCCAATCAGCTCGAAGGCGCTTCTGGTCTTCCAGGGCGGGGAGCGACAAGCTTGGACCTCGACCGACCTGCTGAAGCTTAGCGCTCTTCTGGCGCCCGCCTACGCGGCGCTGATAGTAGCCGCCTACTACCTATTATGGTCGCGAACTGGCTTGGCCCTGTGACGTCGAGAGACCGGTCCCATCGCTTTTGCGCCAAAGAAACTTGGATTTTGACCGGGCCACCGGATCGAGCAGTGGCCTGACTGATCGAGGAACGATGGTCACCGACCGTATTCCCGTTCGCGGAACGCCAACCGTTCGGCCTCCGGCCGCTGGAGCTAATTCATGTCGAAGTATCGGATCTACGAACCCGGTGAACGCCAGGCTGCTTTGGAGCGCCGGCGACTGCGCAAGATGGCGCGCACCGCCCACGGCTACGTTCGTGGCAACACGCGGCATTTCTACGAATGGCTCGGACAGATGCCCGACCTCGCCCTGCCTGAGACGCCGCCGATCTGGATCTGCGGCGACTGCCACATCGAGAACCTGGGCGCGCTCGCCGGATCGGATGGGAGCATCGCGGTCCAGATCCGGGATTTTGACCAATCCGTGATCGGCCATCCGGGACACGACCTGATCCGGCTGTGCCTATCCCTTGCGTCGGCCGCGCGCTCGTCGGACCTGTCCGGAACCGTGACCGCGCGCATGGTCGAGGAGGTCGTTCGGAACTATGCCCTGGCACTCGCTCGGGGACGCCGCGATGAGGTCCCGAAGGCGCCGGAACTCGTCGAAGCGACGCAGCGCTGCGCGTTCGACCGAAGCTGGAAGCACCTCGCCAAGGACCGCTTGAAGCACAAGACGCCTTCCATCGAGCCCGGCAAGAAGTTCTGGCCGATGGCGGCGGAGGAGCGCACGGCGGTCGTCGCGCTGTTCGCCCAGCCGGCGATCCGCGACCTAGTGCTCAAGCTCCACCGTCGCGAAGCCGAGACGCGGATCGAGGTTGTCGACGCAGCCTACTGGGTGAAGGGCTGCAGCTCGCTCGAACTGCTGCGCTATGCCGCCATCATCGAGATCCGGGACGGCGGCAAAGCCCCGAGCTACGCGCTGTTCGACATCAAGGAGGCCGAGGCTCCCATTGCACCGGCAGCCCGGCCCGAGGCGATGCCCAACGACCCGGCCGAGCGCGTGGTCACGGGTGCGCGGGCCCTCTCGCCGATCCTCGGCGAACGCATGGCTACCGGCCGGGTCATGGATCGGCCCATGTTCGTCCGCGAGTTGCTGCCCCAGGACCTGAAGATCGAGGTCGATCAGTTCGCCTCGAAGTCCGCGCTCGGCGTGGCGGGCTATCTCGCCTACGTGGTCGGCGACAGCCACGGCCGGCTGATGGACGCGGAGGCGCGCAAGGATTGGCGGCGCACGGTGCGCCAACGCGGCACCGCGGAAATCGACGCACCGGATTGGCTCTGGAAGTCCGTTGTGGCGATGTCGGGGCGTCACGAGGCGGCCTACCTCGACCATTGCTGCGCGCACGACCTAATCTACCGGCACTGAGCTCATCGGTGCTGTCGCGGCTATGAACGCGACCAAGGGAAGGGACACGGCGCCCGCCCGGCGCATGTTCAGGCAGGGCGATGGACCGCGTCGGGATAGCTCGGTCGACCGAAGGGACGGCCGCCGTGGCGAAACCGGGTCCCGCAAGTGGAACGCGGTTTGTCCGCACGTGCCGGCGACCCACGGGATCGGCATGGCCCGGCCAGGTGCCCGATCACGGTAGGGCCGAGGCGTCGACGAAGTACGATTACCCCTGTCGATCCGGATCGTTCGCGGACTGGTCATCGGCAGACCCACCTCCGTAGAGGCCGGTCTCGCTGCCGATGGCCGCGTCGAGTTCCGCTCCGCACAGCACGATGACGAATGACAGCCACAGCCAGAGCAGGAAGGCCACGACCGTGCTGAGGGAGCCGTAAGTTACTGCGAAGCTGGCGAACTTGCCCGTGAACCAAGAGAACAGGCCGCAGGTCAGCAGCAGCAGGAGCGCGGCGACGGCGCCCCCGACGGTGACGAACGGCCACCCCTCGCGCCCGTTCGAGGGGGCGAGCCGGTACAGCGTCGCCAGCGCCAGCGCGAGCACCGCGAAGAGGACCGGCCAACGCAGGGGAGAGAACGCGGCGTAGAGGCCCTCCTGCGGCAGCACGTGGGGCACGAGGACCGCCAGCGTCATCGCGCAGACCAGAACGACCAGGGTCCCCAACGTGCACAGCAGGGTGACGATGGTGAAGCGCAGCCAGCCGCGGCCTTCCCTTACGTCGAAGATCAGGTTGAGGGCCTTGAACAGCGCACGCATGCCGCTGTTGGCGCTCCACAGGGTGAAGGCCAGGCCGAGAAGCGGTGCGGCCGGGCCGAGGAGGTCGCTTCCGCGATCCGCCGGATTCTTCGCCATCGAGGCGCCCACGGCTTGCTGCACGATCTCGCGCGTGCTGTCCGGCACGGCCTGCATCGCGCCCTGAAGGAAGTTGCGGACCTCGTCCGCGCCGAGCAACCGGCTTCCTAGCCAGACCACCAGTGCCACTGCAGGGAATACCGCCAACGCGACCCGGAAGGCGACCCCCGAGGCCACGAAGCTGACCTGGTCCGCCGAAGCCTCGCGTGCGGCATGCCGGGCAATCCGGAACGCGGTTCCGCTCATGATTCCTCGCACGCCGACATGAAGGGTAGAAGACGACGGATGTCCGTGGCCGGCGACGATGCGACTGCACGCGGGCCAACGGCCGCAGCCGATCAGCGTGGCTTGGCGGCTCCCTCGCCGGTCGATCCGACCGCCCCGGCCTTGGCGCCAGGCTTCCCTTCCCCGGCGCCCGACCCTGCGGTCGTCATGTCCGTGCCCGGTCGCGTGACCTCACCGGTGGGGCGGGTCCCGACGCCCATCCCACCGGTGCGGACGCCGTCATCCTTGGGTGGCTCGGCGACGGGTGCGGCAATCGCCAGCGTGGGAAATGCCGCGACGAGGAGTGAGAGGGCGAAGCGGGTCATTCGGTCGTCCTTCGATGGATTGGAAACCAAGATGTGGCACCGGAGAATGTCGTGCGCCCTCACGCCGGCTGGTCGCCGTCGCGCATCTTCACGAAGCGGACATGCCGTGCCTCCAGATCGGAAAGGTCGTGCGGATCGGCGACGTCACGTCTGGCCGCGGCGATGACGAGATCCGCATGGCGGGCGAGCTCTGCGGTCCGGTTCGTCAGCCGCTCAACCTCGGCGATGCGGGTGAGCACGTCGAGCATCCGGGCGAGCACATGCACCGAGCCGGCGGCGTTCTGGCGGATCATGTGGAACATCGAATCGCACAGGCCGTCGTAGTCGGTCACCGGCACGACGACCACGACCTCGCCTTCGCGCGCGACCGCTCCGGTCGGCAGATGCCGCGACGCCACGCGGCAAAGGGCGTCCCCGAGGTGGTCGACGACGCTGCCGGCGGTAAACGGGTCATTGATGCCCGGCGAGAGCGCCCGGACCGCGATCTCGACGAGCTGCCGGATCGAGTATTCCAGGTCCTGAAGGGCGGCCGGGCGTCGCCCGAACGTCAGTGCCCGGCGAATGGCCGGCTCCGCGCCCTCGACCCCGGCGGAGAGGAACGCGACCGGGAACCCGCTCGGAACGTAATCCCCCGGGCGCACGCGCAGGGCGACGGTGACGCGGTGCTCGTGAGCCCAGCCAGCCAACCCATCCTCGTCGACGGCTTGAAGGTAACCGCTGCCATCGGTGGAGACCCCACCACCGGTCGGTAGCACGGCCGGGAGCGTCATGCCTGGGCCGTCGCGGGTGCGCGCCTCGACGGCGGAGAGGAGGTCGCGATGGACCGCGTCGACCACCGTCTCGACGTTGATGCTGGCGGCGATGTGGTGGACGAACCAGACCAGGGTGGCGAGCGAGAGCAGCGCAAGCACCATCGCTCCAGTGATCGCGAGGTGTGGGACGAACGGGCTCTCCTGCACGGTACGCACGGTTCGCAGGACCATCAGCGCGTAGGCGAAGGTGCCGAGGAATATGCCCAGGACGATCTGGTTGCGGGCGTCGCGGGTAAAGTTGCGCAGGAGCCTCGGACCCATCTGGCCGGAGGCCAGCGTCAGGGCCGCGATGGTGATGGAGAAGGTCGTGCCGGCGACCCCGATGGTCGAGGAGGCCACCGCGCTGAGCAAGGCCCGAGCCCCCTCGGCCCCGCCGGAATAGCCCCAGTTCTGGTTCGGCGAGGAGGCGTCGTAGCCGGCGACGTGGGCCGTCTCCAGCCAGATCCCGAGTTGCGCCAGCGCGATGCAGCCGAGAACGATCAGGGCCGGCCTGAGCCAGAACAGGTCCCCTAGCCACTCTATCCAGGCCTGGAGGCGCGCCTTCATGCCGGGTCTCCCTTCCCTTCGGAGTCCCTGCCTTCGCGCTTTCCGCGTTCGCGGTCGGCACGATCCTCACGGAGCACTTCCCAGCGGGCGCGGGGTGGTTTTTTGCCGGCGGGCCAACCTTCGCGCTGCCGGGTGCGGTCGCCATCCGACGCCTCGGTCTGGTCGTGCAGGAGGACTTGGCTCGTCGGATACGGCAAATCGATGCCGGCGGCGGTGAGCGCGTCCTTCACATTCGAGATGGCGTGATCGAGCGCATCCACCGCGTCGCGGCGCCGTGGCGGGTCGATCCAGAACCGCGCCGACATGTCGACGCCGGCCGCCCCGAGTCCCGTGACCAGCGCCTCCGGTGGCGGGTCGGCGAGCACGCCTTCGGTCCCGCGCAGGGCTTCGACGATGACGCGGCGGGCCTCCCTCATGTCGTCGCCGTTGCCGATGGTGAGCGGGAAGGCGAGTCGGCGCGTATCGTGCGCAGTCATGATCGTGATCTTGTCGACGAACAGCGTCGCATTCGGGATCAGGATGCGCTGGTTGTCGTAGGTCCGCAGCACCGTCGCCCTGACCCAGACGTCCTCGACCGTGCCCTCGTGCGCGCCAGCTCGGATCTGGTCGCCGATGACGAAAGGGCGGGTCAGCAGGATGAGGATGCCGGCAAGCAGGTTCTGCAGCACGTCCCGGAAGGCGAAGCCGATGGCGACGCCGCCGATGCCGAGGAGGTTGAACAGGTCGGCGGCCGAGACGGACGGGAAGGCCACCGAGGCTGCGACCAGGAACGAGACCAGGATCGTCATGCCACCGGCGATGCGCCCGAGGACGGCGGCCGAGCCGGGCGAGGCCTCCCGCAGTTCCGCCGCCCTGCGAACGGCGGCCCGGACGCCGCGTGCGACCAGCAATCCGACGCCGAACAGGACGAGCGCGATGACGAGCCCCGGCACGAGGGCGGCGGCCGAGCGGCCAAGCCCTTCCAGACGTCCCAGCGCTTCCGAGAAGATCATGCGGAGTCCCGTTTCATGCGAAAGCCGCCGGTGGCGGATGAGCCAGCCGGCGGCACTTCATCGTTTGCCCGCGAGGACACTTGATCCACGCGGGCGATGTCGGACCGTCTCAGCGACGCGGGCCGCCCGTGGTCTGGCCGTACTGCTTCGCACCGGGTCGGCGCGACGGCATGTTGGCGTTGCCGCCGCTGCTGCGGTGGCGCCGCATCTGCCGGCGGGACATGCGCACCTGAACAAGGTCGGAGCCGGTCGAGGTGCCGATGCCGGCCGCGTTCACGGGCAGCGCCGAGGACGGCAGGGTCGAGGCGCCAAGGCCGAGGCCGGCCAGAAGCGCCGAGGCGAGGAGGGTGTGCTTCATAGTCGTCGCTCCTTTCGTGTGGCGGATCACTTCTTCATCTTCGAGTAGGTGAACTTCGGCGCGTTCTTCAGGGTGTCCTTGTCGGTGTCGGCGTGGACCATCCACTTACCGTCCTTATCGCTGATGGCGAGCGTCGACGGGTCAAGCACGACGTAGCTCTCGCCCATGCCGAGGAACCCGCCGACGCTGACCACGACGCCGGTCAGGGTCTTGCCGTTCTCGATCACCAGGTCCTCGACCTCGCCGACGGTCTCGTTCTTGTTGTTGTAGACGGTCGTGCCGACGAGCTTGGACGACATCACGTCGGCCGGCTTCACGGTGACGTACTTGAGCTTCACCGTCGCGGTGTCGGCCATCTTCATCCCCATGTCGGAGGACGAGCTCATGCCCGTGGTCGGGGTTGCGGGCGCCGTCTGTGCGAGCGCCGGGACTGAGAGGCAAGCGAGCGCGATGGCGGCGGTGATGGTGCGATAGGACAAGACGTTCTCCGGGTGAGGGCTTCGAGGGTGCAGGTCGGGATGCCCGACCACGGGGCCAGGCATGTGCCCTTCAAGGCTGCACGGTTCGGGGCCACAACGTCCTCGTTCAGGAAACGTTCAGAAAAATCGTCGCCCGCCCCATGAACATTTCGTAAGTTACCGCCACGAAACGGATCGACAAACGGGCTTGGCAACGTCTCTCATAACAAGCGACCCGCAGTACACCGGCGCGATGCGTGGCATGAACGAAAATTAATCCTTGGTCATAGCCAACTTGAGAATGACTTTCTTGTGATGATTGCGGCGGAACTGGAAACCACATCGATCCGTAACGTCGTCATGAGCCTCGATGATCGAGGCTTGATGACGTCAACAGGATCTTCGATGATGCGTACGACCCTGACCGCCGCCATTCTCGCCTCCGGCCTCGCCTTCGTGGCCCCCGCCCTCGCCGAGACCTCCCCGATGGTCGGTGGCGCACCGATGATGGCCGACAAGACCATCGTCGAGAACGCCTCCAAGGCCAGCAACCTCACGACCCTGGTCGCCGCCGTGAAGGCCGCCGGCCTCGCCGACACCCTGAGCGGCAAGGGTCCGTTCACGGTGTTCGCCCCGACCAACGCGGCCTTCGCGAAACTCCCGGCCGGCACCGTCGACACGCTGCTGAAGCCCGACATGAAGAAGACGCTGACGGGCGTGCTCACCTACCACGTCGTGCCGGGCAAGCTTGACGCGAAGGAACTCATGGCCAAGGCGAAAATGGGCGGCGCCGAAGCCAACCTGAAGACGGTCGAGGGCCAGGTGCTGACCGTGAAGATGGACGGCGACCGTCTGGCGCTGATCGACCAGAAGGGCGGCGGCGCCTTCGTCGAGCAGGCCGACGTGTTCCAGTCGAACGGCGTCGTGCACGTCATCGACAGCGTCCTGATGCCGAAGTAACCCGACACCACGGCCGGCCTACCCCTCTCACGGGGTGGGCCGGCACCGGTGACGGCTTGGAATGTTGGACACCACCCGAAAGCGGATCGTCTCGCATCGTCGGTTTGACGGCCGGAACAGGAACTAACGGGTTCGGCGAGGTTTCAGATCGACACCCCCGATGACCGCGGAACCGACAGGACTCTTCGTATGAGCTCGCCCAACCTTGCCCGGCTTGCGTCCGGTCCCGTCGTCAGGCGCATCGTCGGAACCGTCATGATCGCCTCCGGCGTGGCGCTTGCAGGCCCCGCGGTCGCCCAGTCGGCAGCTAGCTCCATCGATCAGCCGACGCCCGGGACGTTGCCCTCCGGAACCTCGACGACGAAGGGCACCGGAAACGTGCGCCACGATGGCAACGGGCAGGTCGCGCCGCCGAGCGCGATCCAGTCCTCGACCGACGTCATGCAGTCCGAGGGCTCGGTCCAGGGCAAGACCCAGGGTGGCCGGACCGACCCGATCAAGCACCTGCCCAAGGACATGCGCTGACCGACGATTGAACGGAACGTCTGCGAGCCTCCCAGACAGGAAGATCGCATATCAAGGACCATCCCTCCGGGGACCACTCCCGGAGATTATCTTCCATGTTCTTCGATACCTGGTCCGGTCTGCTCAGGGTCATCGTCGTCGGGCCCCTGGCCTACGTCGCGCTGATCCTGTTCCTCAGGATCTCGGGCAAGCGCACCCTGACCAAGCTGAACGCCTTCGACCTCGTTGTGACCGTGGCGCTCGGCTCGACGCTGTCGTCCATCGTCCTGACGAAGTCGGTGGCGCTGCTGGAAGGGGTGCTCGCCCTCGCGACCCTCATCGGGCTGCAGTACCTGATCACCTGGTCGAGCGTCCGCTCGGCGCGGGTCAGGTCGCTGGTCAAGGCCGAGCCGACGTTGCTCGCTCACAAGGGACAGCTGGTCGAGGGTGCGATGCGCCGCCAGCGGCTGACACGGGACGACGTGCTCTCGGCCCTACGCACGGAAGGGCTCGACGACCTCTCGCAGGCCTCCGCGGTGGTCCTTGAGACCGACGGCTCGATCAGCGTGCTCAAGACGCTGTCCGACCGCGGGGACGGCCTGACCGGCGTATCCCACCCGGAGACGGGCCAACCTGCCGAGCACCGTTCGTGAAGGCCCTCGTCCGCAATACGCTCATCCTGCTCGCAACCGTCCTGGCCGCCGCGAGCCTGATCCCGCTGATCTCGACCGAATGGTGGGCGGTCCGGCTGCTCGACTTCCCGCGCCTGCCCTTCGCCGTCGGCTCGTTGGTCGTCGGTCTGGCTTTGTTCCCCTTCCTCAAGGGAACTCCGAGGTCGACCCTTCCGGCTCTTGCGCTCGCAACCCTCGCACTGGCGGTCAACGCCTGGATCCTGTGGCCTTATCGGCCCACGGGCGGCATGCGGGTCGACGCATGCCCGGCCGAGCGCCGGCTCTCCGTGCTGATCGCGAACGTGCAATTCGGGAATCGGAATGCCAGGCCCCTGGTCGAAGCCGTGGCGCGGGAGGAGCCCGACCTGTTCCTCGCCATGGAGACCGATGCGTGGTGGGACGAGGCCTTGAAGCCCGTGCTCGCGTCGATGCCCCATACCCTGCAGCGGATCACGGGGTCATACTACGGCCTCCACTTCTTCTCGCGGCTGCCACTGGTGAACGGCGGCATCCGGCACCTTGGAGAGCAGGACACCCCGGCGGTCGTGACTGGCGTCACCCTGCGCAGCGGCGAGGTCATCGACTTCATCGGTCTTCACCCGAAGCCGCCTCAGCCCTGGCAATCCGCCCGTGGGAGGGACGCCCAACTCTACGCCGCGGCGTCCGTGCTGCGCGAACGGGTCGAGCCCGGCGTCCTCGCCGGCGACCTCAACGCGACGCCCTGGGAGATCGCGGTGGAGCGCATGGCAAGGCTGTCCGGGCTGATCGACCCGCGCCGCGGCTACGGCTACGTCGCGACCTGGAACGCGCACTCGTCCTGGCTGCGCTGGCCGCTCGACCACGTCTTCCACGAAGGCGGCTTCGCGACGGTTTCCATCGAACGCCTCGACGCCTTCGGCTCGGATCACTTCCCCTACCTCGTGCGACTGTGCCGCCAGGATGCCCAAGGTGCGAAGGCGCTTCCGAAGCGGGATGACGAGGACGTCGCCACGGCCAACGCGGTGCTTGCCGCGGCGGGGACGACCGAACGACTGCAGTCCCGATGAACCTACGTGCCGCAAACGGCCTCGCAGCCCGCCTCGAAGCGGGTCGGAGACACCCATGATCTCGATCTTCGACCTCGCCGCCCTGCTGCTGACCCTCTCGGCCCTGTTCGGCTGGCTGAACCGCCGCTTCCTACGGATGCCGCACACCATTGGTCTGCTCGTGATGGGGCTGCTCGCCTCGCTCTCGCTCGTCGGCCTCGACCTCGCCTTCCCGGCCCAGCACCTCTACGCGGACCTCACCCAGGTGCTCGGCCAGGTCGACTTCACCGACGTGGTGATGAACGGCATGCTGGCGTTCCTGCTGTTTGCCGGCGCCATGAGCCTCGACCTGCGCATGCTCCGCGACCGAGCCTGGGCCGTCGCGACGTTGGCGCTGGTCGGCACCCTGATCTCCACGGCCATCGTCGGCGGCGCGTTCTGGCTGGCCGCTGACCTCATCGGCAGGCCGGTCCCGCTCGCCTGGGCCTTCGTCTTCGGATCGCTGATCAGCCCGACCGATCCGGTGGCGGTGCTGGCCACCCTCAAGAACGTGAAGGTCCCCGAGGCATTGGAGGTCGAGATGCAGGGCGAGGCCCTGTTCAACGACGGCGTCGGCATCGTGCTGTTCACGGTGCTGGTGGCCTTCGCCGCGGGCTCAGGCGGGGAGACCACGAGCGCCGGTGGCGTGGCCAAGCTGCTCGTGCAGGAGGCCGGCGGCGGCCTCGTCCTCGGGGTGGTCCCCGGCTACGTCGCCTACCGGGCGATGCGCGCCATCGACGACTTCCCCGTCGAGGTCCTGATCACCCTGGCGCTGGTCGCCGGGACCTACGCGCTCGCCCAGAAGCTCCACTTCAGCGGCCCGCTCGCGGTGGTCGCCGCAGGGCTCCTTGTCGGCGACCGGGCCCCGCGCGACGCGATGAGCGAGCGGACGCAGGGCTACGTCTCGGCGCTGTGGACGCTGATCGACGAGGTGCTGAACTCGGTCCTGTTCCTGCTGATCGGGCTGGAAGTGCTGGTGCTGCGCTTCGAGGTGAGCGGCTTGGTCCTTGCCGCCTGCGCGGTTCCCATCGTCCTCGTCGCCCGGCTGGTGGCCGTCTCGACGCCCCTGCTCATGTTCCGCTGGGGTGGCAACCTCTCGCCGCGCAACGTGCCGTTCCTGACCTGGGCAGGGGTGCGCGGCGGCATCTCGGTTGCGCTGGCGCTTTCCATCCCGGAGAGCGACGCCAAGCCCGCGATCCTGGCGGCGACCTACGCGGTGGTGCTCTTCACCATCATCGTCCAGGGCTCGACGCTAGGCATTGTGGCACGGCGCACGCTGCGCGTCGGCTGAGAGACGACGCCTACGGCACCGTCCCGCGTCGGCCGGTACACCTCCATCGGATATCGTAACCCCACATGGTCTTCACCGTCCTCCTCGTCCTCATCCCGATCTCGGCGGCGCTGAAGTACCTCGTCGGGGCCTCGCCGCTCTTGGTGTTCGCCTCCAGCGCGCTGGCCATCGCCGTCCTGGCGGAGTGGGTCCGACGCGCCACCGATCAGCTCGCCGACCGGGTCGGGCCTGCCATCGGCGGCCTGCTCACCGTCAGCTTTGGCAGCATCGCCGAGCTCGTCCTCGCTCTGTTCGTGCTCCTGCGCGGCGAGGCCGCGGTGGTGCAGGCGCAGATCGCCGGCTCGATCATGGGGACCAGCCTGTTCGGGCTCGGTCTCGCCATCATCGTCGGCGGGGCGACGCGGGAGCGGCAGAAGTTCAGCGCGGAGCGCGCCGGCCTGCTGTCGACCCTGCTGATCCTCGTCGTCATCGCCCTGCTGCTGCCGGCCGTGTTCGACCTAAGCGGACGCATGTCCGGCCAGGGCAAAATGTTGAGCATCACCGACGAGGAGGTCAGCCTTGGCGTCTCAGTCGTTCTGCTGCTGCTCTACCTCGCCAACCTTGCCTTCACCCTGGTCACCCACCGCGACGTGTTCTCGAACGACAAGGGCAGCGGCGAGGCCGACTGGAGCCTGTCGTTCGCCATCGGGGTCCTGATCGCCGCGACGGTCGCCATCGCCTTCGAGTCCGAGATGCTCTCGGGGACGATCACTGAGGCCGCCGGGAGCCTGCACCTCTCGCCGATGTTTCTCGGCGTGATCGTACTGGCCCTGGTCGGCACGGCCGGCGACCTGTTCGCGGCGGCCTGGTTCGCGCACGAGGACCGCATGGGGCTCGTCTTGAACATCTGCATCGGCTCGGCCATCCAAGTCGCGCTGGTGCTGGCACCGCTCCTGGTCATCATCTCCTGGGCGCTGGGCCACCCGATGTCGCTGGTGTTCTCGAACCCGCTGCACCTGTTCGGCATCGCGAGCACCGCCTTCATCGTCAACGCCATCGCCCGCGACGGCGAAACCACGTGGTTCGAGGGACTTTTGCTCCTCGGGGTCTACGTCCTGTTCGGCCTGGCCTTCTTCTTCGCGAGTCCGACCTGACTCCTTTATGGCACCGCGCCATCCCGGATAGCGGGGGGGCGCAAGACCGACCGGCGTCTCAATCCCCATGACGGCGCTGGTGGCCATGCCGGCGAATGGAGTGCTGCCTATGCGGCGTCGGGATGCCGGCGAAAGCGTGCGCCTGTGATCCTGGCCATCGCCGATGCGCTCCGCCACCGTAGTTGAGGCCGCCCTGTAAAGCCGTCCCCACGGTCGTTAGGCCACGTTTCTGCGTCACGACCCGCCGTCTGAATGCGTAATGCGTTCACCTCAAGCATCGTGCTTCGCGTAGTTTTTCTATACCGGTACAAACCATGGGCAGTGACTGCATGATCTGTTGCGTAGTGTTTTAGCCTGACGAATATGGAACTGTTTTGGTTCCGACGCCGTTCTCAGATCATGCAAAACATCTCCGGAAAATCTTTGCGCATGAACAAGATTGCACTCGTTGCGACGGCAGCCTTGGGCCTTGGCGTATTAGCATCGCCATCCGTTGAGGCTCGTGGCTTCGGCCATGGTGGTGGCTTCGGCCATGGCGGGTTCGGTCACGGTGGCGGCTTTGGCCGTGGTGGCTTCGGTCACGGCGGGTTCGGTCGTGGCTTCGGCGGCGGATACAGGGGAGTGGGTTTCGGGCGCGGCGGGTTCGGTCGCGGCTTCGGCGGGTATAGGGGCGTCGGCTTCGGCGGCGGTTATGGTCGTGGCTACGGCGGGTACCGCGGTGGGTATGGCCGCGGATACTACGGTGGCGGCTACGGGCGCCGGGGTATCGGACCGGGTGCCGTGATCGGGCTTGGCATCGCCGGCCTCGCAGCGGGTGCCATCGCATCGAACGCCTACGGTGGATATGGTTACGGCGGATACGGCTACGCCCGTCCGGTCGGTTACGGCTACGGCGGTGGTTATGGTGGTGGCTATGGCTACGGCCAGCCGGTCGGCTACGGCGGCGGCTACGGGTATTCGCCCTACGGCTGCGGGTACTGACATCCCGACACGTTTTATTTCGGGGCCGCCTTCGGGCGGCCCTTTCTTTTTTGGGAGCGCCTGCTTGCAGTCGGCTCGGCAAGACAGAGAACCACGGCCGGAACGAGTGAATTCTATTCGGTCCGCTTCCGAACGGCGACGCAACGCGGCGAACGTTAGGGTCGCGCCAGCCCACGCCGCTACTCGAAGCGTCAGCCTGTCTGTTCGTGAGAAGGTTGTGCTCTGCCGAGAACGTTCCGACGACGGTGGCTTAACATAGGTTGATAGCTCTGATCCGCCGTGCGAAAATATGTCATGTCCAACACCCCAACGCGTTGCGTCTCCCTGAGCTTGTTGGAAAGCTACCTCCAGGCACAGGTTGCCTCCGGACGCTACGCGAGCGTCAGCAAGGTCATCCGCTCGGCCTGCGCCTCATGATCGACCCCGAGGCCCCTATCCTTGTACCTCGATCTAGGCGAGGGAGCCTGAAGATCGGCCGCTTATTGGCCTGACGCGAGATGACCGACATTCCCTACAATGTAGCCGATCCGGCTCGCCTCGCCGCGCTCGGCGCCCATGAAATCCTCGACACCCCGCCCGAGCAGGGCTTTGACGACGTCGTGCGTCTCGCGACGCGCCTTTGCGCCACGCCGGTCGCCCTCGTCAGCCTGGTCGCCGCCGACCGGCAGTGGTTCAAGGCCCGCGTCGGCTTCCCCCATTGCGAGACCGACCTCGATAGCTCTGTCTGCAAGTTCGCCCTCGTCGAGCCCGACCTCCTCGTAATCCCGGACCTGAGCGCCGATCCGCGGACCATGGCCAACCCGCTGGTCACGGGCGAGCCGCACATCCGCTTCTATGCGGGCGCGCCGCTCCGCACCCTCGAAGGGCAGGTGCTGGGCTCGTTGTGCGTCATCGACACCGTGCCCCGGCCCGGCGGATTGACCCCGGAGCAGGCCGACGACCTCAGGGCGCTCGGACGCCAGGTGGCGAACCTTCTGGAGATGCGCCGCGCCGTTGAAGGCCGCGACCAGGCTCTGGAACGGCAGCGCACCAAGTTGCGGCAGGCCCGGCGCATCGAGGTCCTCGCCAAGGCCTCGCAGGCCCTGCTGACCGCCACCGATCCCGCCGCGGTGCTCGATCCCATCCTGTCCGCGAGTGCGGGCACCCTCGGGTTCGACCGCAGCTACATCTACGAGGTCTGGCAGGACAGCCGACATCTGCGCCTCACCCACTCCCTCGGCGCGACCGAGGAGTTGAAGGCCCTCGTCCATCGGATGCCCTACGGGACACCACTTAGCGGCATCGTCGCCGAAGAGCGTCGACCGCTGATCCTGACCGATGTCCAGAACAGCGAGGAGCCCGCTTACCAGACCGCCCGGGACATCGGGTTGAACGCCTACGCCGGCTTCCCGATCATGAGCCGCGGCAGCCTGCGCGGCGTGATCTCCTTCGCCTCGACCCAGGTGACCAAGTTCGACACGGACGCGCTTTCCTTCTTCGAGACACTCGCCCGACTGATCTCGGCGGTCTACGAGCGCCTGGATGGGGAGGAGGCCCAGCGCGAGAGCGAGGTGCGTTATCGAACCCTGTTCGAAAACATCGACGCCGGCTTCTGCATCTGCGAGGTGAGGTTCGATGGGGACGGACGCGCGGCCGACCATCGCGTGCTATCGGCGAACTCAGCCTTCGAGAAGCACACCGGCCTGACGGACGCCGCAGGGCGATGGGCCACCGAGATCGCACCCGGCATCGAGCAGCACTGGCACGACGCCTACGGGCAGGTCGTCCGGACGAAGCAGGCGATCCGGTTCGAGGGAGAGGCCGCACCGCTCGGCCGCTGGTACGATGCTCACCTATTCCCGGCCGGCGACGACCGCGTGGCGATGCTCATCGTCGACATCACCGAGCGTCGACTGGTGCAGGACGCCCTGCGCGGGAGCGAGGCGCTGGCGCGGGAGAACGGCGAGCGCGTGCAACTCGCGCTGGCAGCCGGCGCCATCATCGGCACCTGGCATTGGGACATACCCTCCGACCGCTTCACCGTCGACGAGGGCTTCGCCCGTTCCTTTGGCCTCGATCCCACGCTTGGACGGACGGGCATCCCCCTCGCCCAGATCGTGGCGACGGTGCACCCCGACGACCAGGCGGGGTTGGCCGCCGCCATCGAGGAGGTGATCGCGCGCGGCGGTGCCTACGCCCACCAGTACCGCGTGCGCCGGTCCGACGGACGCTACTACTGGATCGAGGCGAACGGGCGCGTCGATCTCGCCCCGGACGGCTCGGCCCTGACCTTCCCGGGCGTGCTGATCGACATCGAGCAGCGCCGCATGGAGGCCATGCTGATCGAGCTGTCCGAGCGGTTGCGCACGCTGGACACGCCGCAGGCGATGGCCCTTGCCGCTGCCGAGACCGTCGGCCACGCGCTCAGCCTTTCGCGCGCGGCCTACGGCGATGTGGACGAGCCGGGCCAGCACATCGTCATCGCACGGGACTGGCTGGCATCGGGTCAGCGCAGCGCGGCCGGAAGCCACAGCTTCGCCGACTACGGCAACTTCAATGAAGCCCTGCGGCGCGGCGAGGATGTCGCGGTCGCCGACGTGACCGTCGATCCCCGCACCGTGGGACAAGTCGATAGCTTTCGTGCACTCGACATCGGGTCCATGGCCAACCTGCCGTTGATGGAGGACGGGCATCTCAAAGTGGTGTTCTGCCTGCATCGTGACCGTGCCCAGTATTGGTCCGCAGAGGAGTTGGCCTTCGCCCGCCGGGTCATGGACCGCACCGAGGTCGAGATCGCGCGGCGCTCGGTCTCGAAGCAACTCCGAGAGAGCGAGACGCGCTACCGCACCCTTTTCGAGAGCATCGACGTCGGGTTCTGCATCGTCGAGATGAAGTTCGACGATGCGGACCGAGCGGTCGACTACCGCATCGTGGAGGCCAATCCGGCCTTCGAACGGCAAACCGGCGCCAAGGTCGCCGGTCTCTGGGTCAGCGAGTTCGCCCCGGACCTGGAGCGGCACTGGTTCGACACCTACGGGCGCGTCGCGCTCACGGGCGAGCCGGCGCACTTCGAGAACAAGGCGGACAGGTTCGGGCGCTGGTTCGACGTGCGTGCGTTGCGCGTCGGCGACCCGGCCGACCACCGCGTCGCGATCTTCTTCAGCGACATCAACGACCGCAAGGGCATGGAGGAAGCGCTCCGTCGGTTGAACGACACGCTCGAACAGAAGGTTCAGGAGCGCACGCAGGAGCGCGACCGGCTCTGGAGCAACACCCAGGACATCCAGGTCATCATCGACGGCGAGGGTGTTTTCCAGGCCGTCAATCCGGCCTTCACCGCGATCCTCGGTTGGACATCTGAAGATGCGGTCGGCAAACCCCTGTTCGAGTTCCTCATCCCGGACGACGAAGGTGTGACAGACCGTGCGCTCCAGCATGCCCGCGTCCAGAGCCTGCCGGTCGTTGAGAACCGGTACCGGCACAAGGACGGGGGCTTCCGCTGGATCTCGTGGGTGGCCGCCCCCGACGGCGACCTGATCTACGCGAGCGGCCGACACATCACGGCGGAGAAGGAGCAGGCCGAGGCCCTTCAGAACACCGAGGAGGCATTGCGTCAGTCGCAAAAGATGGAGGCGGTGGGCCAGCTCACCGGAGGGCTGGCGCACGACTTCAACAACCTGCTCGCGGGGATCTCTGGCTCACTGGAGTTGATGCAGAAGCGCATCGACCAGGGCCGGTTCACGGACGTCGACCGCTACATGACCGTGGCGCAGGGGGCAGCCAAGCGGGCAGCCGCGCTCACCCACCGCCTGCTGGCGTTCTCGCGCCGGCAGACCCTCGATCCAAAACCCACGAACGTGAACCGCCTCATCAGCGGCATGGAGGAACTCGTCCGACGCACGGTGGGGCCGGCGATCCATATGGAAGTGGTCGGAGCGGCAGGGATCTGGCCCGCCTTGATCGACCCAGGCCAGCTTGAGAACGCGCTCCTGAACCTCTGCATCAACGCCCGCGACGCGATGCCGGACGGCGGCCGCATCACCATCGAGACGGCGAACAAGTGGCTCGACGAGAACGGCGCGCGCCAGCACGACATGGCACCGGGCCAGTACCTCAGCGTCTGCGTGACCGACACCGGGACCGGCATGTCGCCGAGCCTCATCGCGAAGGTGTTCGAGCCGTTCTTCACGACGAAGCCGCTCGGGCAGGGCACGGGGCTCGGCCTCTCGATGGTCTATGGCTTCGCCAAGCAGTCGGGCGGGCAGGTGCGGATCTACTCCGAGGTCGGGGAGGGCTCGACCATATGCCTGTACCTGCCGCGTCACTACGGGGAGACCGACGAGGAGGGGCTCGCGCAGAAGCTCGACGAGGCCTCGCGCGCCGAGCAGGGCGAGACGGTGCTCATCGTGGACGACGAGCCGTCGGTGCGCATGCTGGTCACCGAGGTGCTTGAGGATCTCGGCTACACCGCCATCGAGGCGGGAGACAGCGCCGCGGGGCTCAAGGTGCTCCAGTCCGACGTCCGCATCGACCTGCTCGTCACGGATGTCGGTCTGCCGGGCGGAATGAACGGGCGCCAGATGGCGGATGCGGCCCGCGAACGACGTCCCGATCTGCGAGTGCTGTTCATCACCGGCTACGCCGAGAACAGCGTCATCACCAACGGGCACCTGGACCCCAGCATGCAGGTGCTGACCAAGCCCTTCGCAATGGATACGCTCGCCTCGCGGATCAAGGATCTCATCACCTCGCGGTGATCATGTCCGCTCCAATCGTTGCCATTAGCTTCTGCTCCCCCCCGAGCCAACGTTGATGCATGGCCGCTTTCGGGACCTGCCGATTGCCGTCAACGTTACCGGGATGGGTCGGGGCCCGTCCGTTTGCCCTACAACCGGATTAGTTGCGAAGCGGAACGTCTCCTCCGGGGCGAAGGGTCAGGGTCACCTCCCGACTCGTTGCCGACGCTCGCGACAAGCCGCATCCATCAGGTTCCAACGATGAATCGCCAACGGTCTAAGGTCCCCGGACGTCGATCAGACCGCGTCATGGATCGCGTCGATGACTTGGCCCGCGCTGTAGGGTTTCGGAACGAACAGGCCGTGGTCGGGGATTTCGCCGTCGGCGAAGCGCTGGCGTCCCGAGGTCACGACGAGGCGGATATCGGGCCAGGCGTCGTGGACGCGTCCGGCCAGGGTCACCCCACACATGGTGCCCGGCATGTCGACATCGGTGAATAGCGCGCCGATGTCGGAGCGCTCGTGGAGGATGAACCACGCCTCGTCGGCATGGCGGGCCTCGATGATCGAGAAGCCCGCATCTTCAAGCATCTCGACCGCGCAGAGGCGCACGAGGTCATCGTCCTCGACGACGAGGACGGCCGAGGCTTCCATGGAGCGCTTCGTCGTCATGGTTTCGCAACACAGGTTAAACCGATTAGTTGCCTACAGAAGTCGCGTCATCTGGTTGCCCCGGGTCGAACGGACGCCCGCGGGCTTCGCCGGCGTGCGCAGCCCCAAGTGGCTCCGGCGTTTGACCGTCCAGGACCACCCATCTGACAACCCGATCCAGGCCGGCGACTACAAGCTGTACCCGGCCGACGTGACCGCCGAGACTGTCGATCCGGCCAATGGCCACACCATCGATACGATGCCGTTGAACGCCGCGATCTGCGAGCCCGGGTCTGGGGCCGCGCTCAAATCGGGGAGCAACAGGATCCGCGGCTACGCGGTGAGCGGGGATCGGGCCGTCGTACGCGTCGACGTCTCCGGGAACGGGGGCCGATCCTGGGTGCAGGCCGAGCTCGAACGCGAGGCGGCGGCTCCGTTCGCCTGGACGTTCTGGAGCACGAGCCTCGACCTGCCTCCGGGCGAGCATGAGCTCGCCGTGCGCGCCTGGGACGAAGCGGGCCAGACGCAGCCGGCACTGCCGGACGAGACCTGGAACCATAAGGGCTACCTATGCGCCTGCTGGCATCGGGTGCGAGTGAACGTCACCTAGGGACGGACGGTCTGGCATGTCGGCTACCGCCACCCTCATGGACGACGTCATGCCTGGCGGTCATCCCGATCCTGTCGTGCATGGCGCCGCAACGTCCCACGGTGGCGGGAGTTTCCCGTGCGTCGAGGCGCTGGGCGCGCCTTCGCCAGCCCCGAGCCCCAAGGAACATCATGTCCCGCGAGACCAGCATCCAGGCGACCGAGAAATTCGGCGAACTCGTCAACAGCGGCCATTTCGACGCCTTCCCCGAGGTTGTCGCACCGGACTGCCACGACCACGACCCGGCGCCGGGCCAGCACATGGGTCCCGAGGGATACCAGGCCTTCTTCACCGAACTCCGCACCGCGTTCCCCGACATGCAGGTCGAGGTGAAGAAGCTCGTCGCGGACGGTGACAGCGTCGCCTTCGCCTACACGCTCACCGGCACGCACCAGGGAGACTTCAACGGCCACAAGCCGACCGGGAAGGCCGTCAAGGTCCGCGGCATGCAGATCGGTCGCTTCGTCGACGGCAAGATGGTCGAAAGGTGGGGCTCGTCCGACGAGCTCGGCATCCTGAAGCAGATCGGCGCCATCAAGGGTTGATGGAGACATCCGCCAAGGCGTCCCGGCCGCGGGACGTCTCCAAGACATGACCCGGGGCGACTTATGGGCCGCCCCAGGCTCTCAAGAGCTAATCGTCGGCTTCCCGACTCCTCAGGCGCTCCGAACCTGATCGGGATGGCGGCCCTCCGCGAACTCCTCGACGATCTTGGCGCAGAAGGCCGGCAGGTCCTTGGGCGTGCGGCTGGTGACAAGCCCCTTGTCGCAGACGACCTCCTCGTCGACCCAGGTGCCACCGGCGTTCTCGATGTCCCGCCGTACGGTGGGGTAGGAGGTCAGCGTCCGTCCCTTCACGACGTCGGCCTCGATCAGGGTCCAGGGACCGTGGCAGATGACGCCGACCGGCTTGCCCGCGGCGAAGAAGTCCCGGACGAACGCCACGACATCCTTGCTCGCCCGGAGCTTGTCGGCGCCAACGCAGCCGCCGGGGATTACGAGCCCGTCGTAGTCCGTGGCCGACGCCTCATCGATGGTTCTGTCCACCTTGTAGCGGCCGGCGGGATCGAGGTCGTTGTTGACCGTCTCGGCCTCGCCGGCCTCCAAACCGATGACCGTCACGGTCGCCCCGGCCTGCTTCACCGCCTCATGGGGCTTGGCGAACTCGGGCTCCTCGGTGCCGCGCGGTGCGATCAGGATCGCGATCTTCTTGCCCTGTAAGCTCATCTCATCATCCTTCTGGGTGTTGGGGTTCATCAGAGGCGCGGCTTGCGCCGTTCCTCACGCCGGGATGCGGTCGATGCCGGCGGTGTCTTCGGCCGCCACGCCGTTCTCGCGGTGGCGGAAATCGCTCAGCGCGCGGTAGACCTGCAGCCGCGCCCGCATCACCGAACCGAGCGGTCGATGCGCCGCGAGGCTGTGCGCCGGGCGGAAGGTCATGACCTCGTCGAAGTAGCGCACCCGGTCCGGCGAGTAGGCGTCCTGGCGCGGCAGGCGGAGCGTCGCCACCGTCCGGTACGGGCTGACCGAGACCGGCCAGTCGACCGAGGCGTCCTCGATGGGCTGCCGCTCGGCATCGGCCCAGAGCTGCGCCTTCAATTCGAACACCACCTCGATGTCCCTGAGGAAGGCGACCGTGGCGTGCCGGAAACCGTCCTCGTCTTGGTTCGGGTCCAACCGCCACTCGGACAGCGCGCGCTGCGCCTCGGTCGCGGGCACGGCCCCGAGCTTGGCCACGTAATCGCCGAAGCGTACCGGCGCCTGGCTGAAGTAGCTGTCGGCAAGCGGATGGCTGTAGGGGTGCCCGAAGAAGTCGGCGAACGCGCTCTCGGTGCCGAAGGCATGGAGCGCCTTGTTGATGTTGCGCATGGTCGACGACACCGCGCTCTTCACCCCCTCCGGCAGGCCGGTCGACTTGCCGATGACCGTGCCGTCGCGCAGGAAGCCCGCCGCCGTGCCGGACGGGAAGGTGGTCCCGGTCGCGAGCACGAAATCCTGGGTGTCGACGGAATGGCCGGGTAGCTTCTCTCCCGGAACGTCGAAAACCTTGATGGACATGCCGCGGTGGGTCGACACCCGGTCACCCAAGGTCTCGCCTGGTCCTTGAGCGAAACGAACCGCCACAGGGTGGGTGCCGGGCGTGGCAAACAACCCCTGCGCCAGTTCGGTTGGCAGGCCGGCGGAAATCGTCAACTCGCCCGTCACGCAGGCCGAGCTTTTGGCATGGCTGGCACGCACGGCATGGTGCTCGCGTGCCTCGACCGTCTCCGATTGCTGCGTCATGCCTTGGATGATGCCGTCAATCGTCTTCTGCTCGTCCGGCGCGGGCCGCTCGATGTCGGGCGCGTATCGAAGGTAGGTCAGGATTTTCCTCCCGGTGATCGGGGAACTGAAGGGGACCGCGGCAGGGGAGAGCGCAGCGGACGCGGGGTTCGACGTATCGAGTCGAAAAGGGAATCCTGTTTCGAACATCGGGGGGCTGCGCGCCGTTCCCGGCCCATGATGAATTCGTGTCCGTGTAAAGTCCGCCTGAGTTCGGCTGCGCTATAAGTTGGCCTCGAAGCGCTGCTTCGTCTTGGCGGCAAAAGCAGTTGGACCATGGACCAGTTGCTGGGCGGAGGAGGCAAGCTTGGCCGCTATGTTCGACGACCCGTGGATGACCGTGGGCTCGGGTGTTCGACGAGCAATTTAAGGCGCATCCTTACCAACCGTTTCAAGGATTACCCGCACCGTCTCGGCAGGCTGATCCCAATGCGGGAAGTGGCCGCAGCGCTCGAACCAGTGCAGATGGGCCGACGGGAATGATACCTGGGCGCGTGCAGCCTGGCGCGGCAGCAGCAGGTGGTCCTGGCGGCCCCAGCCTATGGTGACAAAGCCGGGGGTCGTTGCCGAACCCTGCTGCAACGGCCCGTGTGCCAGCTCACGCAGCATCGCATCGAACACCGGTGTGGCCGCCAGACTCTGCAACTCCCCTACGACAAGCTGCGGTTGCAGTGCCCACGGACGGGCCGACAGTTGGGCCAGTAGCAGCGTACGGGTGACGGCGTGGCGCGACAGGCCGGGATGGAAGGGCCGCAGCAACCGCACCAAGCGTATCGATGCCGCGAGCGTCCAGTGGAGCCAGCGCGTTTCCCACCCACGCCAGAAGCCGCCGGGATCAAGCGCCACGCAGTGCCGACCGATGCCCCGCCGTGCCAGCTCCAGCACCAGCCGGCCTCCCACCGAACTGCCGACAAGGTCCGCTGTCGTCAGGCCTTGAGATGTCACAAAGCCGGTGAGGGCGTCCGCGTGGGCCTCCATCGTCTGCCGACCCGCGAGCGGGGCCGACCTGCCATGTCCCGGCAATTCGACCAAAATCAGTTCGCGCAAGTCGCGCAATGCGGGCAGGAGCGGATCCCAGGTGCGGAGATTGGATCCGAGCCCATGGACCATAAGCAGCGGCCGGCCCGTGCCGAGGCGTTCGAAATGTAGGGACATGATGGCATTGTCCTTCAATATTTGCGCTGCAGGCCGAACAGTGGTCCGTCGAAGATTTCGTCAGGCCGGACGTCTCAGTCAGGTCTATGGGCCACTCATATCGGACGCTTCTAGGCGAAGTCGCCGGTCTGATAGTCTGCTACGGCGCGGGGCCGATCCGGCTTCGCAGTTTTGGAAGCGCCGGATGTCACCGGTGTGAGACATCACAGATGGTGCTTCCCCTCGTGGGAAGGTCAGCGCCCCTCCCATCGTCGTCTACCTTCGGACGCGACGAACGGTACGTCCCGGGTGCCGCTACGAACGTTGGAATGCGGCGCGTGGCCTTCCGGACATCATTGCCACGTCCGCACAATCCATACGTCCGTTTTCGGGATCCGCACGGCCTCGCGTGAATGACTGCGTTGGGTCGGAGGCAGAACGTCCGCTTATGGATGAAGGATCAAGGTACGGTTGCCACCTTTCCGGCCGTTCCCAACAACCGACCAGGGACACCGCCAGCAAGATCCCTCTCCCATGCGTGAAGCTTTGCCTGACCGCTGCATCGCGGCTTTGTCTCAGGCAGGCCCATGGTCGATCCCTACTCGCGCATCACCGACGTCATCCTTCGTCAGATCGAGACCACCGACCCTAATACCTGGGTCTGCCCCTGGCACCGTGCCCACGGCGGCCTACCCTGTAACGCTCTGACGGGCCGGACTTATCGCGGCATCAACATCATCGCTCTCTGGTGCGGCGGTCAATCCGCCGGCTTCGTCGATGCCCGCTGGGCGACGTACCGGCAGTGGTCCGAACTCGGGGCCCAGGTTCGCAAGGGCGAGCGCGGCACCGCCGTGCTTTTTTACCGGGATCTGCCCGGTGCCTCCGAGGAAGGCGAAAACGCAGACCGTCGCTTTGTCGCTCGCGCCTCAAGCGTGTTCAACGCCGAGCAGGTTGAAGGCGCACCCGAGTTTCCAGAAAGGCCCCTGACGCCAATCGACCCGATCCCGGTGTTCGACCGTTTCGTCACAGCAACCGGTGCCCACGTCCGCCGGGGTGCATCCGCTGCCTACCTTCCCATCCGCGACGAGATTCGGATGCCGGATCGGGTGCTATTCCATTCGGCAGAGGGCTTCTGTGCGACTCTTGCTCACGAACTCATCCATTGGACCGGTGCTCCGCATCGCCTCGACAGACGGCTCAACACCCGCTTCGCCACTCGTAGCTACGCTGCCGAAGAACTTGTAGCCGAACTCGGTGCTGCCTTCGTCCTGGCTGGCCTGGGCTTGGCTCCCGAGCCGCATATCAACCACTCCGCCTACATGGCCGGCTGGCTGCCACTCGTCCGCGACGATCCCCGGGCGCTTATCACCGCCGCCTCGCTCGCCTCCAGGGCCACGCAATTCCTCGAGGCCTTCTCGCAGCAAGTGATTGGTTCCGAGATCGCGGCATAACCGACGATCACCCCGATGGTGACATCCCGTATTCCAATAATGAAGACGGTCGAAACGTGCGTCGCCCGATGCGGCGGCGGCTCCTGCCGCTGCACGCCCTAGCGTCGTCATAGCCTGCGAGCACCATTCCCGCTGCGAGGGACGCCCTACTCCCAGATCCGACCCCGCAGCTCTTCGCGTAGTTCGAGGCGCTGGCGGCTGCCCGCGAGTGAGCGCTCATCAGTATCGATCGCCTGGAAGCTACGATAGTCGTTCGAATGGTCTACCTCCGATTGCGCTCGAGGACGTCGCCCGCGGCACTGGCCCTGTTCGCCGCTGAGGCCACGAGATCAATTGACCTATAATACCAAGCGGCGCTGATCTCGACCGATGGCCGGGATCAGCGCGTCCGGCGGACGACCGCCGGCCCGCAGTCGCTGGTTCAACTGGCAATTAGTGAGCCTGATCGCCAGTTGATATTGCGCTGAGGCTGCGCGCGCGGAGGCTCAAGCGCCAGCTGCACCTGTGGCCGAGGATCGGGGACGCGGAGGTGGAAATGCCTTGGGTGGCGGATGCCATCCATCACTAGGCGAGTGTTGATCGAACTGTCCCGGCAGTGGGGCCGTGCTCTTAACGCAGCCGTCGCCAACCTTCGCTCCGCCCGATTTGGATCACCCCGGTCACAACCCTAGACGGGTGTCCACGAGGGTGGTACACAAAGGGCGTTGTCGGCGTCCATTAAGTCATTGTTTTTGCTTGCTTAACAGCGCTGTGGGGACACTCCCTCCGTCTCCGCCATTTACCCGCCCAGAGCGGTTATGCGTGGTTCTCCGGGTTGTCGAACCCGTTGAGAAAGCTCCATATTCTTCGGTGTCGCGGTCACGTGGGGGTAGGTAAGGACCGCCAAGGACATGCGTCGTGCTTGGGCATTCGCTTGGGCACATCTAAGCCCAGGCTGGACCGTGCCCGCGATCAACAAACTCACCGCTAAGCAGGTCACGACCCTGCCCGTCGGCCTGTGGCCTGCCTCCTGAAAAGTGGTCCTCCCTGAGGTATGGCTTCAAGCCATGTGGAGGATATTTTCATGGGACGGAAGAAGCATACGGCTGAAGAGATCGTCGCCAAGCTGCGTCAGGTCGATGTCTT